>JBGSKU010000394.1:0-19967 GCA_041741055.1 Hyphomonas sp. | reverse complement strand
AGCGCCGGAGCCGGCGCCGCGTCCGCCTCGCCGTCTGGATCCGATTACGGTTGCGCGAAAGCCGGATGATCAGGCGAACCTGCTCACCCATGCGGCCTTCGGCGTTGGCGACCCGCTGGAAGACATCATCGGTGTCGGTCCGATGCTCAACGATCTGCTTCACGAAGTCGGCGTGTTCTATTTCTGGCAGATTGCAGAATGGGATGAAGCCGATATTGAGTATGTCGATGGGCTTCTGCGCCATTTCCGCGGTCGTATTGAACGCGATGACTGGGTAGGACAGGCGCGCGAGCTGGCCGCCCTGCCCCATACAGCGAAACGGCCCGTGGCCGACTGACCCTGCCCCGGCGAAAAGACTTGGTTTTCTGCGTTGGGCGGGCCAAACCCGTCGCAAGAAAATCAGGAGGAAGCGCCCATGCTGGAAGGCATCAAAGTCGTCGAATACGCCACCTATATGGCGGCGCCGGGCGCGGGGTGCATCCTGCGGGACTGGGGCGCGGACGTCACCAAGATCGAACCGCCCGGCGGCGACCCGATCCGCCTGTTCTTCCGCACGATCGGAACGGACCTCCAGGACAACCCGGTGTTCGATTTTGACAACCGCGGCAAGCGATCTGTCGTCATTGATACCAGCAAGCCCGAAGGTCAGGCGCTCATCCGCGAAATGGTGGCAGACGCCGACGTGTTCCTGACCAATGTTCGGCCGGGTGGTCTGACCCGATCCGGCCTCGACCACGACTCCTTGCGCAAACTGAATCCCAAACTCGTCTATTGCTCATTGTCCGGCTACGGCCTCGAAGGCCCGGATGCTGACCGCCCGGGTTTCGACATTGCGAGCTTCTGGAGCCGCACCGGCGTTGCCAACCTCACAATTCCGAAGGGCGGCGAACCATTCCCGTTGCGCACCGCCTTTGGCGACCACACGACGTCGATTGCGGCAGCCGCTGGCATCTGCGCTGCGCTCGTGGAAGCACAACGCACAGGCAAAGGGCGCCTGGTCGAGGCGTCCCTGTTCCGGACAGGGCTCTACGCCATGGGGTCTGATCTTGCGATCCAGTTGTTCTTCGGCCGGGTCGCCTCGACCAAGGGGCGCGGCGAGCAGAACGTGCCCATCTCGAACTTCTTCCAGTCAAAAGATGGCAAGTGGTTCTGCGTTGTTGCGCGTCAGGGCGAGACCGATTGGGCGCCGCTCTGCCGAGTTATCGGCAGGCCGGAGCTCATTGCAGATCCGAAGTACAATAACGCTAAAGGACGGCGAGCAAACAACGCCGAAGTGGTCGCTATTTTGGACACCGGATTTGCCGGCTACGCGATGGATGCGCTCGCCGAACGCCTCGATGCCGAGTCGATCGCGTGGGCACCGGTGCAAACGCTCGCCGATGTGGCGCAGGACCCGCAGGCTTTTGCAGCGGGCGCCATTGTTCAGACCCCGAGCGCCAAGGGCGACGGCACGACCTATGCCTCTCCGGCGTCTCCCGTGCGTTTTCCAGGCGCGGACGATGGTCCGAAAGGGCCTTCTCCTGCGGTTGGTCAGCATACGGCGGAGGTTCTCGCTGCGATGGGCCGTAGCGAATCCGAGATCAAGGCATTGTACGACGCCGGAATCGTTGCCTGAACTGGCGTTGGCTGCAGCTTACTTGCCCTTGAAAACCGGTGCGCGCTTTTCGAGGATCGCGTTGACGCCTTCGATATGGTCTTCGGTTTCGTGCATGAGCGCTTGCGCAGCCGCGGACATTTCCATGATCGTGTCATAGGACGATGTCGCGCCGTGACGCATCAACGTTTTCGCGAGACGCAGGGCTTGCGGCGGCTGTTGCGCGATCTTCTCAGCCATCGCCATCGCCGCGTCCATCAACTCCGATGCGGGAACAACCTTGCTGACAAGGCCCCATTCGGCAGCGGTCTTCGCGTCGATAACATCGCCCGTGAAGAGAAGCTCGGCTGAGCGCGACGAGCCGATCAATCGCGGCAGCAGCCAGGCGCCGCCGTCGCCAGGGATGAGGCCGAGCTTCAGGAAGGTCACGCCCATCTTCGCCGTGTCTGCCGCAATTCGGATGTCGGCCATGCAGGCGACATCGCAGCCAAGCCCGATGGCGGGTCCGTTGATTGCCGAAATCAGCGGAACTTCCAGATTGTACAGCGCGCGGACAATCATGTGGATGTTGCGGCGATAACCTTCGCGGATATCTGCGGGACTACCACCGAACGCGCCGTTGCGCTCCTTCATGGCCTTGACGTCGCCGCCAGCCGAGAAGGCGCGTCCAGCGCCGGTCAGTACCGCACACCGTATCGTCGGATCCGCCATGACCTCGGCGCAAACCGCCGTAACCGCAGGGCCGTCGCCTTCCTGCCCGAGCGCATTCATCATTTCGGGCCGGTTGAGCGTCAGGATGGCAATCGGGCCGCGTTTTTCGAGCAGAAGAATCGACATGGCAGGTCTCCAGATGAAAGATCAGGTTTGTCTCGTAACGGCGCTATCCGGCTTGTCCAGCGCGCTCCCGGCGGAAGCGCGTCCCGGGAGGAGGCGGTTCCGAGGGCGCGCCGGCAAAGCACTGCGCCTTGCTCATCCAGTCTATCGCCACCGGGCCGGTCACCTTCAGCGACGTGTCCGCGATGTTCCGCGTCTGCGTCACGACCTGACAGAACTCTTCGGCAAGGCCCTCGATCCTCTCCGCATCGTTCGGTTCAGCGTGCGTCCAGATTGCGCCGGACGAAGCGGTCAGGACTAGGTGCGGCATCGGGCCCGGCGGCGTCTCGCGCCGGGTCGCAAAGGTCCAGCCGAACGTGTTCACACCCAACGTCACGATGTTGTTGATCCGGTCCTCATTGCGCCGCTCGACGCCGGCAATGTCGAACACTTCCTGGCCATGCGCCCAGGTTTCCATCTGCCGCGCAGTGATCGACGAACGTGCGCTCATATCCGGGCCAGCCCACTTCAGACGGGCCTTCGGATCGGCGTCCGCAAACAGATCTGCCGTGCGCTCAGCAAAGGTGCGCCACTCTGACAACAAGGCCTGCTCACCAAGATGGCCAAGTTGTCCGGCCTCATACGCGCGCATTGACGATCCACTCGCTTGCATCGCCTTGAGGTGTCCCGAAAGCTGTTCGGGATCGCTCAGTTGGAAATGCGCCATCCTGTTCCAGAAATGCAGGTGTCGCAGGACATCCACAATCGTCCAGGCTTTGAATTGCGTGGGCGTATGAAAGTCGTCGGCCGGCAAGGTTTCAACGAGATCGGCGAGAGCCCGTGTCTCCTGCCGGAAGTCTTCTGCTTGTTGCACGGTTCCGGCTCCCTTTTCGGGGCAGCATTCAAGGTGTGAACCCTTCTTGCAAGCCCTGACGTTCGGGAACGGCGCGTCGGCAGACTACTTGAGCAACAGGTCAACCTGCACTTCAAGCGCTTCAGCGAGCCGCTTGGCAGTCTTGAGTCCGTAGGACATACCGCGTTCGATAGCTGAAATGTGGTTGGGCCGGATGCCGCTACGATCGCCGAGTTCACGCTGTGTCATCAGGCGGAACTGACGGATCGCGCGGACCGGGTTTTCGCCGTTATTGATCCGCTTCATCAGGGCGGCCGGCAGCGGCGTAAGGCCCGCTCCCGCTGACGTTTTCCGCCCTGCCACAAGGCCGTCGATCTGCTTTTCCAGATCAACCACCTTCTTCTCGAGATCCAGCAACCGGATCTCCAGAGAGTAGACGAGTTTTGGATCGCTCATGACGTCAGCCCCGAATTTCGATCCATCATTAGGGGCGTTGTGAAACGGTTCAGTGTCGGTGACGTCACAGTTTTGTGTATTGTTCGGGCCTGGCGCGGGGAGGCTCTGGCCAACCGGTGGCCTTGCCTGAACCGGCGATCGCCTCCACCAAGGCAAAGCCCAGCAATCCAGAACCGATGCCCAACGAGATCACTGCCGCACCCGCGCCTTTCGAGATCCCGCTGTTTCGCAGGATCTGGATCGCCAATGTCATGTCGCAATTCGGCGGCCAGATGCAGAGCGTCGGTGCTGCTTGGCTCATGGTGCAGCTGGGCGGCAGCCACACGCAGATTGCGCTCGTGGCTGCCTCGGTGACGCTGCCTATCCTGTTGATTGCCCTGGTAGCGGGCGCGGTTGCGGACAATTATTCGCGCCGTAGCGTAATGTTGGTCGCGCAACTCTACATGTTTGCCCTTTCGGTCACGCTTTGCGGGCTCGCCTGGGCTGGTTTGCTGACGCCTTGGCTGTTGCTCACTTTTACGTTCCTGATCGGCTGCGGCATGGCGATGAATGCGCCGTCCTGGCAGGCGACTGTCGGTGACATCGTCCCACGCGGAACCATTGCAGACGCCGTTGCCATGAACAGCATGGGGTTCAATATCGCCCGCTCGGCTGGCCCTGCGCTGGGCGGCGCAATCGTGGCCGCATTTGGTGCTGCCGCGACCTTTACCCTGAACGCAATCAGTTATGTCGGGCTCATCGCAGTCCTGTTCCGCTGGAAGCCCGCCGGTCCGCAAAAGCCCAGGCTGCGCGAAAGCCTCGGCAATGCCATGCTCGCGGGCGTGCAATATGTGGCCTTATCGCCACCTATCCGGCGCACGATGGTTCGTGGTGCGCTCTTTGGAATCGGCGGCGGATCGATCACCTCGCTCATGCCACTGGTAGCAAAGGACCTTGTCCAAGGCGGCGCCGCCACATTCGGATTGTTGCTCGGTGCCTTTGGGGGCGGCGCTGTGCTGGGGGCTATCTCGAACAGGCGCCTGCACCGGCATTTCACGAACGAGACCGCAGCCCGAATATCAGTGGGCATGGTCATCGCGAGCATGATCATCATCGCGACAAGCCGGTACTTGCCAATAACGATGTTGGGACTGGTGCTCGGCGGAGGCGGCTGGCTCATCACCGTTGCGACCATGAACGTCGCCGTCCAGATGTCGGCGCCGCGCTGGGTCGTGGGGCGCGCCTTGTCGATCTACCAGATGGCGACATTCGGGGCGATGGCCGCGAGTAGCTGGACGAGCGGACTGCTGTCCGAGAGCTTCGGCGTGGCGGGCGCCCTCCTGATCATGGCGGGCCTGATGATCGCCGCTTTCGGAGTCGGCCTTTTCTTCCGGCTTCCGGAAGTTGATCACTTGAATCTCGAACCGGTTGGCCGCTGGCGCACGCCGGATGTGAAGGTCCAGATCGAGCCGCGCAGCGGGCCGATCCGGGTAAGCATCCACTACCGGATTTCAGAAGCCGATATTCCGGCATTCATCGCCGTCATGGGCGAGCGTCGCCGTGTGCGCCGGCGCGATGGCGCGCAAGGCTGGATCCTTTCCAGAGACCTTGAAGACCCCGAAGTCTGGATTGAACAGTACAGGTTCGCCCGCTGGACCGAATACGTACTGCACAATGAGCGCCGCACCCATGCCGATGATGAAAACCTGGAGGCAATCAAGGCATTACACAAAGGGCCATGGCCGCCGGAGGTGCACAGGTTTCTCGAACGCCAGGTCAACAGCCTGACCATCGATCCGGGGCTGCCCATCGACACGACCATCGACCCGACCCGCTCAAGCTGACTGGAAGTGGTGCCGGCTACAGGACTCGAACCCGTGACCCCCTGATTACAAATCAGGTGCTCTACCAGCTGAGCTAAGCCGGCACGGGTTTGGCGTTACCGGAATCGTCCTGCCTGCGCAAGAAGCGGACCTGCACCGAGCTTGTCAGAGCTCCCACGGCTCCGCATGATCCCGTCGTGACCCACGAGGGACGCCATGACGGACCTGCAGCCTGACCGACCGGACCGTTTTCTCATGCCGGATCTTGTCCGCGCTTTGGCCCTGTTCGGCATTGCGGTGGTCAATGTGGCCGGATTTGCCCAGCCTTTGACGACCGGCTTCCACACCGGAGGGCTGGACCGGCCGGTGGATCAGTTCGCGTATGGCGCGGTCGCCACTCTTTTCCTGATGAAGTCGTACCCGCTGTTCTCGATGATGTTCGGCGCGGGTCTCCACTACCAGCTACTGGCTGCGGAGCGCGCGAGCGTCGATCTGGGACCACGCTATTTCCGGCGGATGGCAGCGCTGGTGGTGCTCGGCGGGCTGCATTTCATCTTCTTCTGGATTGGAGACATCCTGATCACCTATGGCCTGCTCGGTGCCCTGCTTTTCACGCTGCGGGGCGCGGCTGCACCCGGTCTGGTCCGTGCGGGAGCCGTCCTGATAGCGCTCAACACGGTCCTGCTGCTATGCCTTGCGGGTCTGATATGGGTCGCCGAACGCTCTGCGCCCAGCCAGTTGGCCGGATACGAGCGCATGACCGCCGACTCGCTACGCGCGTTTGGCGAGGGTTCCTTCCAGGAGGCTGCGCGGTACCGATTTGACCTCCTGCCGCCCATCCTGGCGAGCTTGATTAGCCAGCAAGGGCTCTCCGTCTTCGGATACTTCTGCTTCGGATTGGCCGCTGCCAAATCCGGAGCCATCGCGCGGCAAGATGCGCCAATTTGGAGGCGCTGCCGGCGGATATACCTCCCGATTGGGCTGGCGGGCAGCCTCGTGGGAGCCTTGATCCTTCTGCAAGCGCATTCGGCGGTGGACAGCACTTACTTGTTCGGCTGCGCCGTCATGATGGGTTTCTCGGCATTTGGAGCCTTGGGCTACATGGGGCTCGTCGCGGCGTGGGCCCACAAAGCGGGGCCGATCGGGCGATTCGCGGCGCGGGCGGGATCGGCCTCGCTGACGGCCTATCTCCTGCAGTCGGTGATCCTGTCAGTCATCTTCACAGGCTATGGCTTGGGCGCATTTGGCCGCTTGAGCGCCGTCGAGGCCATCGCGGTCGCGGCCGCCGCCGCTGTACTGTCCTTGGCGTTCGTAGCGATCTGGCGCGGCTTCGCGGCGCGCGGGCCCATGGAGGTACTTCTGCGGCGCGTAACCTATTGGGGCCGCGCCTGACGCTGTCCTTTGGCGCTCAGGGCGTTAAAAGGCGCAGTTCCCTGACCCAGAAGGCTTTGAAGCGTCCCCATGACCCAGCCCCGGCGCATCCTGATCACATCGGCCCTGCCCTACATCAACGGCGTCAAGCACCTCGGCAACCTCGCCGGTTCCATGCTGCCGGCCGACGTTTATGCCCGGGTGATGCGCCTGAAGGGCCATGACGTGACCTATATCTGCGCCACGGATGAACACGGCACACCCGCCGAACTCGCGGCCCAGGCGCAGCAGATCCCCGTGCAAGCCTATTGTGACGCCCAATATGAAATCCAGCGGGCAGCCGGCGAAGGGTTCAATCTGTCGTTCGACTGGTTCGGACGCTCTTCGCGTCCGGCCAACCACGCGCTGACCCAGCACTTTGCGCAGTCCCTCGAAAAGCGCGGCCTGATTGAGGCGCGCATCTCGAAGCAGGTCTATTCGGTTGATGACGGCCGCTTCCTTCCGGATCGTTATGTCGAGGGCACCTGCCCCAACTGCGGCTTCGAAAAGGCGCGCGGTGACCAATGCGACAACTGTGGGACGTTGCTGGACCCGGTCGAACTCATCAATCCGTACTCGGCGGTCTCCGGTAGCCGCAATATCGAGATCCGCGATACCGAACACCTCTATCTGTTACAGACGCAGATGCAGGATGAGATCCGCGCGTGGGTAAACCGAAAGGGTGCGAACTGGCCGCAACTTGCCGTCTCGATTGCCAACAAGTGGCTCGATGAAGGTCTGATCGCCCGCTCGATTACGCGCGACCTCAGCTGGGGCGTTAAGGTGACGGCCGCAGACGGATCACCCCGCCCCGGGTTTGAGGACAAGGTGTTCTATGTCTGGTTCGATGCGCCGATCGGCTACATCTCGGCCACACAGGAATGGGCCGAAGCGAACGGCAAGGATTGGGAAGTCCTTTGGCGCACGGACAAGGGCGCGGACGCGACCGAGTACGTGCAGTTCATGGGCAAGGACAACGTCGCCTTCCACACGGTCAGCTTCCCGGTCACGCTGCTCGGTTCCGGCGAGCCGTGGAAAACCGTCGACAAGTTGAAGGCCTTCAACTGGGTCACCTGGTATGGCGGAAAGTTCTCGACCTCCAACAAGCGCGGCGTCTTTATGGACCAGGCGCTGGAACTCCTGCCGGCGGACTATTGGCGCTGGTACCTGATTGCCAACGCGCCGGAGGGCTCTGATGCAGCTTTCACGTGGGAAGGCTTCCAGAGTGCTGTGAATTCTGACCTCGCCAACGTTCTCGGTAACTTCGTCAATCGCATCACGAAGTATGGTGCGTCTAAGTTCGACAGCAAAGTGCCTGAAGCGGGAGAGCCCGGCGACGCCGAAGCCTGGATGGCGAACGAACTCGCCACGCGGCTGAAGACGCTCGATGAACATTATGAAGCAATGGAATTCCGCAAGGCGGCAGCCGAAACGCGCGCAATTTGGGCTGCCGGCAACGAATATCTGACGAAGGCCGAACCTTGGGTGAAGTACAAGTCAGACGTCGATGGCGCGGCCGTCGGCGTGCGCGCTGGAATCAATCTGGCCGCCGTCTTCGCGATCATCGCATTGCCGATCATTCCGGAGGCCGCGACGAAAGTGCTCGACGCGCTTGGCATTCCCATGGAAAATCGACGCTGGCCGTCCTGGCAGGACAGCGGCTTGCTGGATGCGATTCCGCGCGGCGCGCCTATCAATCCGCCTGAAGTGCTGTTCCAGAAAATCGAAGACGCGCAGGTTGCCGAGTGGACCGAACGATTCGGTGGCGGCAAAGCCTGATCTGCTTTCTTCAGCGCGTCTTTTCGAACTCGAACATCTCGGTTGTCACGCTGGCCTGCCCCATCGCGCTGTAACGCGGCCCGATTGCGCGTTCCGGCGCAAAGTGCTGATCGAGTCGCGTCACCTGATCCGGCGTAAGACGCACCTGCGCAGCGGCGTGGTTTTCCGAGAGATGGGCGGGTTTCGTCGTGCCAGGAATGGGAATGACGTGCTCGCCTTTCGCCAACGTCCACGCCAAGGCGAGCTGAGCGACGGAACAGCCAGCTTCATTCGCAACGGTGCGGGCCTCTTCGAGCAAGGCAAGATTCTGGGGATAATAGTCGGGGCCGAACCGCGGGAATAATGTGCGCCGCATGTCGATTTCGTGGAACTTTGCCGGATCGGCGGGCGGATCTGCGAGAAAGCCGCGACCGACCGGCGAAAACGCAACCAGCGCCGTTCCGAGTTCTGCGCAGGCTTCCAGCACTGCGATTTCCGGATTGCGAACCCAGAGTGAATATTCGGATTGCAGCGCCGCAACCGGATGCACGGCATGGGCGCGCCGCAGCTGGTCCTCGCCCATCTCCGACAGACCGATGAACCGTATCTTTCCGGTAGCAACGAGATCGGCTAGCGCACCGGCCGACTCTTCGATGGGTACTTTCGGATCAGGCCGGTGAAGGTAATAGAGATCGATAACGTCCGTTCGCAGACGTTTCAGGCTTGCATCACAGGCTGACTTGATCGCTTCCGGCCGCCCGTCGAGCACGCGAGCACCGTCCTTGTACCCGAGCACGCATTTGCTTGCGAGGAAGTACTCCTGTCGCCGGTGACCCAATGCTTCGCCGATCAGTTCTTCACTACGCCCGAGGCCGTATATGGTCGCCGTGTCCAGGAAATCGCACCCGAGATCGAGTGCCTGGACGAGCAAGGCCTTTGCATCGGTTTCATCAATCGGCGGGCCATAGGCGTGTGTGATATTCATGCATCCGAGGCCAATCGGGTAGACGTCCCGGTCACCGATACGCCGTTTCAGTGCCGTCATTTACTCAGCCTTCGCAGTGAACCGTTGGCGCAGTTCTGCCTTGAGGATCTTCCCGTTTGCGTTTCGCGGAAGCGGATCGTTCTGGAACTGGATTTCCTTGGGCACCTTGAAGGCGGCAAGCATTCCCGCCACGTGCGCGCGGAGTTCCGCTTCCGTGGCGGTTTTACCGGGCTTCAACTGCACGACCGCGCCGACTTCCTCGCCCAGTACCTTGTGCGGAATGCCGACAACGGCGGCGTCCATGACGGCCGGATGATCGTAAAGGGCGTTTTCGACTTCGATACAGTAGATGTTCTCCCCGCCTCGGATCAGCATGTCCTTGGCGCGGTCGACCAGGTAGAGGAAACCCTCTTCATCAAGTCGCGCAAGATCACCCGTAACGACCCAGCCATTGCGGAAAGTCTCGGCCGTCGCATCAGGCCGGTTCCAGTAGAGCCGGCAATTCATCGGCCCCTTGCACCAGAGTTCACCCACCTCGCCCACCGGCAGCGGATTTCCGTCCGGATCGCAGATCTTCAGCTCCACCGCGCCGGGAGGCGCTCCGGCGCTGGTCGGACGGTTCACATAATCTTCGCCGATATTGAGGGTCGCCGTGGCACAGGTCTCGGTCATGCCCCAGCCGTTGCCGGGCGCTGCATCGGGAAAGCGCTTCTTGATGCTGGACACCAGTTCCGGCGCCGATGGCGCGCCGCCATACGAGATCACCTGGATCGACGACAGGTCATATTTGTCCCGGTCCGGATGTTCGAGCAGCTGCCAGGCGATGGCCGGCACACCGCCAATCGAGGTGATCTTTTCAGCTTCAATGATCGGGAGCGCCTGCCCCGCATCCCATTTGAACATCGACACGATCTTGTCGCCGCGAATGGCTGACGGGATCAGGATCGCAAAGGAACCGGTCGCATGGAAGAACGGAATTGATAGCAAAGTGGCGCGCATCGCTTCCGGATCCGGCTCAGGCAACGGCTCACCCTTGCGCAGATACATGCGGGCCTGGCATGTCATTGAATTGAACATGTTGGAAATGACGGCTCGGTGAGTGGCCAGCGCGCCTTTCGGTTTGCCGGTCGTTCCCGAGGTGAACATGATCGTTGCATCGTCTTCCGGCCCAAGATCAACCGAGACCGGCCCGGGGTCAGACAGGTCCACCCAGTCGTTCGGCTGGCCGACAATCGCCTCCAGCGATGAAACACGGGGATCGGCGATTTCATCTGTCGGATCGCGCGCGATCAGGATGTGCTGCAGGTCCGGCAGGCGCTCGAGATGGCCGCGAATGCGCTCATAGATCTGGCCATCGACGATCGCGACTTTGACACCAGCGAAAGACAGTCCGTACTCCAGTTCCTCCGCCGTCCACCAGGAATTCATCGGTGTCGCAATCGCCCCGAGGCTCAGCGCGGCGTAGAAACCCAGTGGCCACTGCGGATAGTTGCGCATGATGACCGCAACCCGGTCGCCCTTCTGGACGCCGTAATCCGCCTTCAGCCGATGCGCCAGCGTGCGCGAGGCGAGCTGGAGGGCGCTGAACGTGACCCGTTCGTTCTCGTAAACCAGATAGGTGCGGCCGCCGAACTGCTCTGCCGCAGCATCCAGGATGGACGGAATGGTCGGGGGCGCATTGCTGTAGACTTTCATCGGCACACCGCGGATGACCGCATCCTCGAGCGCCAGTGGCGACCCCGGCCCGGCGAGCGCCGCATTTGC
Source organism: Hyphomonas sp. (assembly GCA_041741055.1). GTDB lineage: Bacteria > Pseudomonadota > Alphaproteobacteria > Caulobacterales > Hyphomonadaceae > Hyphomonas. The sequence goes on along the minus strand of JBGSKU010000394.1, from coordinate 8,532 downwards.
CGCTGCAATCGACATTACGGGCCAGTCTGGAGTTGCGCCTTCAGCCATTGATCAATTCCTCCGATTTGTTGTTGGGCCCACAAACCATGTCCGCCCCCCGGTTTGAAGGGGGCCCGCTACAATTTGAAGGGAAACAACGACTCGCAGCTACGGGCGAGAAGGGCTGATTTGATCACCGCGAAACGCGGCGTCAGTCGGTCCGGCCGAGGCCGCCACAGGCCCTCATCCTTCTAAAGGATGGGCAACCTGCGGCGGTACCCGGTGATACGCGTCTACATATGCCGCAGCGAAAGGGAGCGGCGCGCGCGATTACTTGCCGAAATCGCAGAACCGGAGATTGCGGACCGTGCCATCACGATCGGTGACCGAATAGGCTCGGCCCGTCAGGTTGGAATCGTCGCAGAGGTAACCGATCTGGTACATGGCGAGCAGTTCTTCGTTGCCCGGCAGGATATCGTTCGCGACCATCATATCGATGGCTTCCTGGTGGCGGCCAAGGTTGAACAGCGCGTCGAACTCCTGCGAGCGGGTGCTGTCCACGGATTCAAGCGTAGCGATGTAACCAGCGGCCTTCGCTTCTGCCGCAGGAAGCGCCGCAGCAGCGGGCGCTGCAGCACCCGTCGTTGGATAGTCAGACAGGACTTCCTTGAAGTAGGCGACCGCGCCTTCGGCGTTGAACCCGGTCGGGGAACCGCTGAGCTCACCCAGCTTGAAGAGCACATTGGCGGTCTGGTCCGGGGTCAGGCTGGTATCGCCGACAAGCTGCATCAGGCGCTGGATCGCGGTGGGCGTATTGCCGGCAGCAACAAGCTCGTCAGCGGTCTGAAAGCCGAGATCGTAGGCGGAAGGCACGACGACAGTTTCGGTGGCGCTGGAATCGGACTTTCCAGCGGCATCCGGCGAAGAAGCACATGCGCCCAAAACGAGGGCTGAAGCCATGGCGAACAGGAGGGGACGAAGCATCGGTATTCTCCGTTGAAATTCGGGACTGCGCTGAATCGGAAGTGCGCAAAGCATTGCTTAGCTTGCTAAAATGCGCCGCAACAGGTCCGAACTGAGGTCAAACTGTGGCGTGTGGGCCTCAGGCTGTCGCCGCACGCTCGATTGCTGAAATGTCACCCCGGCCCAGAGCTTCAATGGCGCGCGCCGCGATATGGCGCGCGGTCAAACCGGCGGCATTGTACATTGCGTCGGGGGTGTTCTGGTCCTGGAAAACGTCCGGCAGCGTCATGACGCGAATCTTGAGACCCGCGTCGAGCGCCCCGGCATTGGCGAGATGCTCAAGTACAAAGCTGCCGAAGCCTCCGGTCGCGCCTTCTTCAATCGTTATCAGCACCTCGTGGTTGCGGGCGAGCCGCTCAACCAGGTCCTTGTCCAGCGGCTTGGCGAAGCGGGCATCGGCGACCGTCGCACTCAGCCCCTGAGCCGACAGCATGCTCGCTGCCTTCAGCGCTTCTTGCAGACGCGTGCCATAGGACAGGATCGCGATGGTGGTGCCTTCCCGCATGATCCGGCCCTTGCCGATCTCGAGCGCTTTCAGATCCGCCGGGTTCTCGACGCCCACCCCTTCGCCGCGCGGATAGCGGAAGGAACTGGGGCGGTCGTCGATCTCCAGTGCGGTCTTGACCATTCGGGCGAGGTCGGCCTCGTCGGCCGCAGCCATGCAGATGAAGCCCGGCAGCGCGCCGAGATAACCAATATCGAAACTGCCGGCATGGGTTGCGCCGTCAGCACCGACGAGACCCGCGCGGTCCAGTGCGAAGCGCACAGGCAAGCGCTGGATCGCCACGTCATGGACGACCTGATCATAACCGCGCTGGAGAAAGGTCGAGTAGATCGCACAGAAAGGCTTCATGCCGTCTGCTGCCAGGCCTGCGGCGAACGTCACGGCATGCTGCTCGGCTATGCCAACATCGAAATGGCGTTCAGGGAACCGCGCTGCAAAAATGTCAGTAGACGTACCAGAGGGCATCGCCGCCGTGATCGCGCAGATCTTGTCGTCGGTCTCGCCCAGCTTTGTCAGCGTCTGTCCGAACACCTTCTGATAAGATGGTGCGCTCGCCGAACCTTTTGCTTGCTCTCCAGTGACCACCGAGAACTTGGAGACGCCGTGATACTTGTCTGCCGAATTTTCGGCCGGCGCGTATCCCTTTCCCTTTTGTGTGACGACGTGAATCATCACCGGGCCGTCCTGCATGTCGCGAACGTTCTCCAGGATCGGGATCAGCGTATCGAGGTCATGGCCATCAATCGGTCCGACATAATAAAAGCCGAGCTCCTCGAACATCGTGCCGCCCATCGCGAAGCCGCGCAGGTATTCTTCCGCGCGGCGGGCCGGAGACTCCAGACCCATTGGTGCGACGACTTTCTTTGCGAAGCGGCGCAGGCCCCGATAGGGCCGCGACGAGACGAGGCGCGAAAAGTAGTTGCTCATGGCGCCAACGGGTGGCGCAATCGACATGTCGTTATCGTTGAGGATGACGATCAGGCGCGACTTGTCAGCGCCGGCATTGTTCATAGCCTCGTAAGCCATCCCGGCCGACATCGAACCGTCGCCGATTACGCAAACGACATTGCTTTTTGCGCCCTGCAGGTCTCGCGCCTTGGCAAAGCCCAGCCCGGCAGAAATCGAAGTCGCAGCATGCGCCGCGCCGAACGGGTCGTACTCGCTTTCCGACCGTTTGGTGAACCCCGACAGGCCATCGCCCTGGCGCAGGGTGCGCATACGGTCGCGCCGGCCGGTGAGGATCTTGTGGGGATAGCACTGGTGGCCGACATCCCAGATCAGCTTGTCGGCGGGAGTGTCGAAAACGGAATGGATCGCCACGGTCAGCTCAACCACACCAAGCCCTGAGCCAAGATGGCCCCCTGTCACCGAAACCACTTCGATGACTTCTTCACGCACTTCCGCCGCGATCTGTTTGATTTCAGCGCGCGAGCGCCCCTTCAGATCGGACGGGGAATGGATCGAATCGAGCAGCCGGTTCGGGCGTGTTTCTGTCATCTCGCCTTGTCTTTTCTTGTTGCCACTACGACCGATTCAACGTGGCCGGTTCAGCACATAATCAACCGAATGCAGCAGGATGACGGCCTTGTCACGAAAAATTGCCAGATGTTCCTTGGCCTGTTCAGCCAGCAATCGAACCCTCTGACGCGCGCCATCGACGCCCAAAAGCGTTACAAAATTGGCCTTTCCGGCCACTTTGTCCGTCCTGAGCGGCTTTCCGGCGATGGATTCATCGCCTTCTGCATCAAGAATGTCATCCGCGATCTGATAGGCGAGACCGAGGTCGTTGGAGAAGCCCGCCAGAGCGTTGCGCTCCCCTTCCCGCGCATGGCCGATGATCGCCGCCGCTTCGGTCGCATACGATATCAGGGCCCCGGTCTTGAGGCGTTGCATGCGGGTGATCGTGTTGAGATCGCGCGGGCTGTCGAGTTCCAGCATATCGATCATCTGTCCGCCCACCATTCCGCGCGCGCCCGCCGCATCGGCCAGCCGTTCGATCAACATCACCCGGATCGCAGGATCGTCGTGGGTCTCGTTGGAAGCCAGAATCTTGAAGGCAAGCGTCAGGAGTGCATCGCCGGCTAATACGGCGGTCGCCTCATCGAACGCCTTGTGCACCGTCGGCTGTCCCCGGCGAAAATCGTCATCGTCCATGCAGGGTAAGTCATCGTGGACGAGCGAATAGCAGTGGATGCACTCAAGCGCTGCGGCGGTGCGCAACAGGCTTTTCTCGGATGCTTCGAACATCGCACCCGTTTCGAGAACGAAAAACGGCCGCATCCGTTTGCCGTTGGCAAGCGCGGCATGGCGCATGGCGCGCATGAGATTGGCTTCAGGGCCGCTGGCAGGCGGGATCAGCTGATCAAGGGCGACCGTCACGCGGTCCGCCACCTCCTTCAGCCGCTGTTCGAAATCAGTCACTTCCCCCATCGGCTTGCTTGAACCTTAATCGAAAGCCGCAGGTTCGGTCGAAGGCCCGCTCGTGCCTTGCACGATCTGCTCGACCTTGAGTTCGGCCGACTTCAGCCGCGTTTCGCAATGCGCCTTCAGCGCCGCGCCGCGCTCATAGATCGCGATGGACTTTTCAAGATCGACATCGCCCGCTTCGAGTTGGCGCACAATCACTTCGAGCTCGGCGAGTGCCTCTTCGAAGGTCAACTTGTCGACGGGTTTGGTCTTTGTCTCAGCCATATCGGGCAATTTCCTCACGTCCGCTCCGGCATGTCTAGAACCCAGAACAAGGGGCGACAACCGAAATACCGGGCTTCGGGCGGTTTATCCCCCGCGATACTCGTACACGCGGTAACTCCAATAAGCGTCACCGCCGTCCTTGACGCAGGTCCAGCCCAGCCGCCTCAGTTCGGGCCGGAGCATGCGGTTGAACCAACCATGGGCTGCCAGATAGACCTTTCCCTGGGCCGACGCCTCATGCAGCCGCAATGCGGCGATCTTGGCCCTGAGGTGCGCCTCCCGGGCTGTTTCGCCGCCGAGGCTGTGACCACCCAGCCAGGCTGTCCGGGCCAGCACGTTCCACGTCTTGGGCAAAACCCGAAGCCCGCTGAGCGTCGGCGGCGGAAGGGTCGCTTCATTGAACACCGGGTCGTGGTCGGCCGGCTTATGCGGCAAGGCGCGCTCGGCGGTCTGCTGGGCGCGCAGCCGACCTGACGCAAACACGATGTCCGCATCCGCAACGATGTCGATCAATTCTTGGGGCGGTTCCTGGTCGTCGGCCAGCGGCCCCGCTTCATAACGGTCCCACCAGTGAACATAATCGCGCCAACCGAGCCGCGGACCGGCTCGCCGGTCCAGTGCCGGCCGGCCGTGCCGGGAAACAATGATGGGCCCTCGCGGCGATCGAGCCGATGTCGCTTCTGGCATCGTCCTTCCTCGTCGGTGTGGTTTCCGGTGGGCCCTCTGCCCTCCCCCTCCGACTAGCGGCGTTGCCCCGACGGGGCAAGCGTCTTGCCCGCCTCAAAGAGGCTGCCAGACCCGTTTCCGGCAGGGGGCTTCATCCTGCAGCTTGCAGCGGTGGAAAGTAAGCAGGACGGTGTCGGCGCGTCCGATCAGGTGATCGAGCGGTACAAAGCCGACCGACGCATCATTCGCGTCGCCCCGCAGGGGGCAGCCGGCGCGTTCGACGACGCCATTGACCGGTGGACAATGCCCGGACAGCTCGCGGCTGTCGTAGGAATTGTTCCGGTTATCGCCAACCATGAACAGATGGTCTTCCGGAACAATGAACAGCAGCGAGTCCGAAACCGGGCGGCCGCGCAGGCCCCGGTGCGTGATCCAGGACTTTTCGCCGATTGTTTCCCGCCATTCCTCAGCCTGGTCGATCACGACCTCCTTGTCGGGAACGTAGCGCACAGACCGCACGTACTCGGAGTCCACAAGCTCACCATTGATGATGAGCGTCTCATTCAGCATCTGCACTGTATCACCGGGCAAACCAATGACGCGCTTGATCATCACGCGGTCAGAGTGCGTGTGCTCGAACACCACGACGTCGCCGCGCTCAGGCAGGCTTGGGAAAAACCGGCCATGGCCGAGCGGCAGATAGCGTCCCAGGCTGAGCGGGAGGGAATACCGGCCATAACCATAGGCAAATTTGGCAACGGCGACCCTGTCTCCGACTTCCAGGGTGGGCACCATGCTCTCGGAGGGGATTACACGCTGCTCGTAGACCAGACCGGTGAAAAGCAGGAAGGCGGGCGCGACAATAGCGAGCGTCGCAGCCCATTCCTTCAATTCGCGGACCACTTTTTGCCAGGTTGTCAGAGGCTCTTCCGTCTGCGACGGGGCATCGGTTTCGCTCGACATTCTGACCTCGACAATCGGTTTCCGGAGGCTGTCTTAGACGAAATCGCCCGCTCCTGCGAAGGCGAAAACACGGATTCGACTGCTATTTAACCGCGAGGCCCGATTATGCGAGACCGTAGAGTGTCACACCTTCGGAATTGACCGTCAGGGACAGTTCTCCGCGCTGTTTGAGGTAATTGAGGTGCGAGAGCGCCTCACCGGTTGCCATGCCCAGTTCTTCACCGTCTATGGCCCGTCCGAAAACGGATACAAACGTCTCAAGCACCGGTACTGGCCCTTTGGCGAGCTTCTGACGCAAACGCGCCAAGGCTGTTTCGTGCCCATTGATCAGGTGCTGCAGGCGCGGATGGGCACCCACAAAGGGTTCATTGTGGGCCGGCAACAGCAGGCAATCGGCCGGAATAAGGTCCAGAAGCTTGCGGCAACTGGCAAGCCATTCCTCAAGTGGGTCCGCATCAGGTTCAGTCGGGTGCACCGACACGTTGGAAGAGATCCGCGGCAGAATCTGGTCCCCCGAGATCAGCAGGTTCCGCTGTGCGCTGAACAGGCAGGCATGTTCAGGGGAATGCCCCGCCCCGACAATGACCTTCCAGTCAGCTCCGCCCATCCGGAAAGTGTCGCCATCGGACAGCCGGTGATACGCATCCGGCATGAGGCTGACCCCACGGCCAAAGCCGCCGAAGCGCGACTTGTAATGTTCAATCGCTTTTTCGTCCCAGCCCGCGCTCTTGTAGAAATCGAGCCCGGCCTTCGGCGCCTGGCGGCCCGTATCTGCGACAAGCATGCGGCAGGTGATGTATTCGAGCCGCGTCATCCACAGCTCGGCGCCGTATTTGTGGCACAGCCAGCCGGCGCTTCCGACGTGGTCGGGGTGCATGTGCGTAATGATCACCCGCCTGAGCGGCTTTTCGGAGGTAACCCGGGTATCGAGCAGCTGGCGCCACGCGCTCTTGGTCTCCGGCAGGGGCAAGCCGGTATCGACAATGGTCCAGCCATCGCCGTCATCGACGAGCCAGAGATTGATGAATTTGAGCGAGAATGGGAGCGGCATGCGCACCCATTCGATCCCGGGTGCTACCGGAATAGTCTCGGCCAGGCCAGGCGTGACCTCGCCGAACGGGTAAGTCAGCCCGAAACGCGTCGTGGGAGCAAATTCAAAACCATCCATGGCGCGACGATACCCCTGACCGCGCGCCCGTCGAGCCGTCACGCGGGGGAAAGTTACTTGATCGGACTGCGCGGGCGTTTTGGCAGCTTTGTCCTCCGGAACCCCTCGCCTGTCGGGCCGTAGGACCGCGTCTTGTAGGTTGCCTTCGGGGGCTGCTCCGTGGCGGCTGTGACAGACTTCTGCGTTGCCGATTTCCGGGGCATCGGTACCTTGTCCGCTTCTTTGCGGGCAGCGGCCTTCTTGGCGCCAGTCGCCACGCTGGCGGCAATCAAGGCGGCGCGTTCCTTGTGGCTCAACGGGCGCCATTTGCCCTCCGCGAGGCCGCCAAGCTCTACGGGGCCAACCCGGATCCGCTGCAGGTCCATCACGCGCAAATGGACCAGAGAGCACATGCGGCGGATCTGACGGTTGCGGCCCTCGTTCAGCACGAAACGTAGCGTGTCCTTGCCCTTGGCCTCGACCTTCGCAGGGCGCAGCTTGCGGCCGTCCAGTTCGAGGCCATGGCGAAGCAATGACAGCTTTTCGGGCGTGATCTCGCCCCCGACTTTTACGATGTACTCTTTGTCGACATCGCTGAGCGGTCCGATGATCGCCTTCGCGAGCACGCCATCTTCCGAAAGGATGAGCAGACCACGCGAATCCTTATCGAGCCGGCCGAGCGGCGCCATCTTGTTGTTGCGCCCTGGAATCGCCTGTGCCTGTCCGGCCAGGCGCTCCTTGACGATCAGCCGGATGGCCGGGGTTTCGCCTGGCTCAGGTGTTCCGGACACAAAGCCGACCGGTTTGTTGAGGACAATCGACAGCTGGTTGTCGAGCGCGCGTTCAGCTTTGGCGGCGAGGCTCATGGTCTGGCCCGGCAGGATCCGCTCGCCGAGCTCGGTGATCTTCTTGCCGTCGATTTCGACAAGGCCCTGTTCAATCAACGCATCCGCCTCGCGGCGCGAACATACACCTTCGAGCGCCAGCCATTTGTTGATGCGCAACGGCTCGGCGCCCTCATAGGTCTTCTTCCAGGCCATTGTGGGACTGCCTCCTGCCGCGTGTGCTCCTCTTATCCACAGGGCGAAGTCGCTGCAACTGCTGCTACCGGACGAGGCAGAGTGAATGATCGATGCCGAATTGTACAACCTTCGCATCGACAGATTCACCGCGAGTCACGCATAAGCCGCCGGAATGACGCCCCAGCCTCCCCCTCCCCGCGCGCCCGTGATCACGTTCGCCCTGTTGATCCTGGGCACAACGCTGGGGATCGCGGGCACCGACCTGATCCTTCCGGCGGTGCCGCAGCTGCCGGAACTGCTGGGCGGGTCGCAAGCAATGGCGCAATTGGTCCTCGCGACATTCGTGGCAGGTACGTGCGCTGGATTGATCCTCTTCGGGGAGCTGGGCGCACGGTTCGACCAGCGCGATCTCTTCGTGGCCTCGTTGATCGCCTATGGGTGCGTTTCACTCCTGTGCCTGTTCGCCCCGACGCTGCCGGTGCTGGTCGGTCTCCGGTTTTTCCAGGGGCTTTCCGGTGCTGCGGCGGCAGTCTTCG
>JBGSKU010000393.1:0-3928 GCA_041741055.1 Hyphomonas sp. | reverse complement strand
CGGCGGGCTTCGGCGGCGCCCGGCGGCGAGGCTTTCAGGGCGGGTGTCCAGTTGTTTACTTTCTTGACCGGGCCGCTGAAAGCCCTGGTGCCGTCCATCTGCCAATCGGCGAGGGCGTGAATGCCGTCGACATGCGCCATGGCATTCGCCTTGAAGCGGATGTGCAAAGAGGAGACAACCGGCGGGCGCGCGGGCATCAGGCGCAGCCACTTCACGGCCTTGCCGCCATGCGTGTGGAGGATGTCGCCCTTCAGCCGCGCCAGCGTCGTGATCAGGCCCAGCGCGTAGATTCCGCCGTAAGTCACCGCCGCCACTTCCGGTGGCTTCAGATCCAGCGACGTACCGGGCGATTCCGGCAGGACCACGGTCACATCATGCCCCAGCGCCACCTGTCCGGCGGCCAGATCGAAGGCATACCGGTTCGCCCCGGAAATGGCCGAAGTGGAGCAGACGTGAAGGATTTTCATCAAGCCGGGCCTGTTGGTGCGCCGCATCCCGGCGTTTGTCGTGACCTCTCCTGTCACATTCCTGCGCCGGTCTCAATTCGTGTTTGTGCTGCCGATGCAGTCAGCAGGGGCGGGACTCAGACCGGCGGCAGCTTGATGTCCGCCAGGCGGACCCGGGCATAGCTGCCGGGCGCAGCACCAAGGCCCATGTCCTTGGGCGCGACGGCCTTCACCTTGCGGCCCGATTTCGGGCGCAGCCAGTCCCACCAGGTGGGCCACCAGCTTCCGCCCGTCTCCGTTGCCCCTTCGAGCCACGCATTTGCCGATCCGGCCTCGAGGCTGGGGTTCGTCCAGTGCTGGTATTTCTTCGCGTCGGGATGGTTCACCACGCCGGCGATATGGCCGGAGCCCGACAGAACGAACCGGGCGTCGCCGCCATAAAGTTTCGCGGTGCGGAAGACGCTTTCGTAAGGGACGATGTGATCGTCCTTGGACGCCTGCAGCATCACCGGGATCTTCACATCCTTCACGCTGACCTTTTGTCCGAGCACGGTATATTCGCCCTTGGCCAGGCGGTTCTCGGCGTAGAGCTCCTTGAGATAACGCCGGTGCACCGGACCCGGAATGTTGGTCTGGTCGGCGTTCCAGTAGAGCAGGTCGAACGGGCGGGGCGGCTTGCCCAGCATGTACATGTCCACAACGTAGCGCCACACGAGGTCGATCGGGCGCAGCCAGTTGAACGTCTCGTACATTTCCTTTCCGGGCATGATGCCGCCATGCTCGTCGATCAGGCCGTACACGTAATCCCGGCCCGGACCATCGGTGAACACTTTCAGGTCGCCGGCCAGTTCGAAATCCGATTGCGAAGCGAAGAAGGTGGCCGAGTCGATCTTGTCATATCCCGTCGCCGCCATGCGGGCGAGGGTGGAGGTCAGCAGCGTGCCGCCGATGCAATAGCCGACTGCGTTGAGGGATTTTGCGCCAGAGGCCTGCAGCGCCGCTTCCACGGCCGCATAGATGCCCTTCTTGGCGTAGTCGTCCCACTCGTAGTCCTTGGTCACCTTGTCGGCCGAGCGCCAGGACACGACGAACACGGTCAGGCCCTTGTCGACGAGCCAGCGGATCATCGAATTCTCTTCGCGCAGGTCGAGGATGTAGAACTTGTTGATCCAGGGCGGGAAGATCAGCAGCGGTTTGGAATACACCGTCTCCTGCGTCGGCTTGTACTGGATCAGCTCGATCAGGTCGTTGCGGAAGACCACTTCGCCGGGGGCGGTGGCAATGTTGACGCCCAGCTCGAACGGCGTTTCGTCCGTCTGCGAAATATACAGCTTGCCATTGCCCTTGCGCACGTCCTCGCGGGCCATTCGCAGGCCGGCCAGAACGCTTTCGCCGCCGCTCTCGATGAAGGTGCGCAGCGCCTGCGGGTTGGTGCCCAGGAAGTTGGTTGGCGAGAGGCTCTCGGTCAGCAGCTGCATGAAGAATCGCGCGCGCAGCTGAACGGCCGGGTCCATGCCGCTGGCGCGGTCTGCCAGGCTGTTCATCCAGTTCGAGTTCACCTCGAAAGCCTTGCGGATGAATTTGAAGGCCGGGTTCACCTGCCATTCGGGGTCCGCGAAGCGCTTGTCCTTTTCCTTCGGCGCTTCTTGCGACAGCGTCTCGGCCATCATTTCCTGCCAGAGCTTCATCCAGCCCTGCATCAGGTCCAGGTTTGCCTGCATCAGGGCCTGCGGGTTCATGGCCAGGTTGATGCCGACCTGCCGGAACGCGTCGGTGGCGCCCATCGGGTCGCCTTTGGTCACAGTGGCGAGGGGGCCGGAGCCGGTCATCACCTCGGCCATCAGGGCCTGGGACTCGGTATTTGCCAGCGCCAGCGTGGTCATCAGCACCTGCCAGCGGGCCGGATCCTGCGCGGCCATCAGGGCTGCCAGCGGCTCTGCTCCGGTTGTGGGTGGCTTGGTACTGCTCATTGGTCTTGGTTCTGCCCCGATTTTCAGGCTCATCTATTCATCACAATGTTTGTGATTTAATGAGATTAACCATGAAAAACACGGCGATTCTCCTATGTGGCGTGCCACTTCTGCTGGCATCAGCGTGCACTTCTTCGTTTTCGAAGGTGCGCGCCGCCATTAACGATGCGCCGGAATGGTATGATGCCCGCCGCACCGAGATCCGCGGCGAGGGCTATCCGCATCTGATCGATATTCCCACGACTGACGCCAATTGGAAGCCTGACGCTGCGCTTCTGGCCTCCGGCGACACGATGGCGATCCTCCAGGCGACCTTCGACAATGACCCCAGGGCCCGCGTTTCGTTAACGGGCACGGCCGATATCCTTGCCATCGCGGCCGAAATCCGGGCCGAATTCGATCCCCCCTTGCCAGAGGCGGGCTTCCTGACCGAAACGGAGATTGCGGCGATCCGGGAGAGTTTCAACGTGCCGCGCGTAACCGAAGGCCTGATGGGGCAACAATGAACACCGATTTTCACAAGATCCGCCGCCTGCCGCCCTACGTTTTTGAACAGGTCAACCGCACCAAGGCCGCCCTGCGTGCCAAGGGCGCCGATATCATCGATCTCGGTATGGGCAACCCGGACCTGCCGACGCCCAAGCACATCGTCGACAAGCTGGTGGAGACCGCCCGCAAGCCGGACGTCAACGGCTATTCCGCCTCGCGCGGCATCCCGGGCCTGCGCCGTGCACTGACGGATTACTACAAGCGCCGGTTTGACGTGAAGCTCGACAAGGAGCGCGAGGTCATCGTCACGCTCGGCTCCAAGGAAGGCTTTGCCAATCTGGCCCAGGCGATCAGCGCGCCGGGCGATGTGATCCTTGCACCGGACCCGTCCTATCCGCTGCACCATTTCGGCTTCATCATCGCGGGCGCCTCGATCCGCGGCGTGCCGGCGCATACGCCGGAACAATACCTGTCGAACCTCGGCCGGGCCGTGCGCTATTCCGTGCCGCCGCCGACCGCGATGGTGCTGTGCTTCCCGTCGAACCCCACCGCGGCCGTCTGCGATCTCGACTTCTACAAGGAGGCCGTGAAGTTCGCGAAGAAGCACGATCTCTGGATCCTGTCGGACCTTGCCTATAACGAAATCTACTTCGAGGAGCCGACGCCCTCGATCCTGCAGGTGGACGGCGCGAAGGATATCGCAGTCGAGTTCACCACGATGTCGAAGACCTATTCGATGGCCGGCTGGCGCATCGGGTTCGTGGCGGGCAATGACAAGCTGATCGCCGCGCTTGCCCGCGTGAAATCCTATCTCGATTATGGTGCCTATACGCCGATCCAGGTTGCTGCTGCCGCTGCGCTTGATGGCCCGCAGGACTGTGTGGACGACGTGCGCCGCATCTACCGCGCCCGCCGCGACGTGCTGGTCGACAGCTTCACCCGCGCCGGCTGGCCGATCCCGAGCCCGAAGGCGTCGATGTTCGCCTGGGCCCAGATCCCGGAAAAGCTGCGCCACATGGGCAG
>JBGSKU010000392.1:0-1689 GCA_041741055.1 Hyphomonas sp. | reverse complement strand
CGGACTCTGGGGCGACGGCATTGCCCCCAGTCCGTGTATATCGGGCCGCCAGAATTGGTGTGAGCTCTACAGTTTGAGGAGAAAAACATGCCGAAGATGAAGACCAAGAAGGCCGCTGCCAAGCGGTTCAAGATCACCGCGACCGGGAAGCTGAAGCATGGCGTGGCCGGCAAACGCCACCGCCTGATCAGCCACAATTCCAAGTATATCCGCCAGAACCGCGGCACGTCCGTCGGCGCCAAGGCGGATGAGTCCCGCGTCAAGAAGTACCTGCCTTACGGCCTGTAACTTCTCATTTTTTGATCTTGAACACGAATTGACAGGAGGCCCCCATGCCCCGTTCACGCGCCAAAGTGCCCGCCCACGCCCGCCACAAGAAGATCCTGAAGCAAGCCAAGGGCTTCCGCGGCCGCCGCAAGAATACCTTCACCAACGCCGCCGCTGCCGTCTGGAAAGCCGGCGAGTATGCCTATGTCGGCCGCAAGGTGAAGAAACGCCAGTTCCGCTCACTCTGGATCCAGCGCATCAACGCCGCCGTCCGCATCCACGATCAGGATCTGACTTATTCCAGCTTTATCAACGGCTTGACGAAGGCCGGCATCGAAGTTGACCGCAAGGTCATGGCCGACCTCGCCGTGCGCGAGCCCGAGGCATTCGGCGCCCTCGTCGCCCAAGCCAAATCCGCCCTCGCCTAAGGAGATCGACCGATGAGCAAGTCCCCGAACAGCGTTCTCCACCCGAGCAAGAAGCCGCGCGTCAAACGCCGGAACTCGAAATGGACCGCCAACCTTTCAAAGCGCGCAAATCTCGGCATTTTTGGCAACACCAAGAAAGCCCGCAACGCCCGCAAGAAGGCGGCGCGCGCCTGAGCTGATACGCCCGCTGGCCGAGGCCGCGTGGCTGAATTAAGCCTCCCGTGACCCTGTCGCGGGAGGCTTTTTACATGGGCGTCACGAAACTCAGCGCAGCCTTGCGGATTCCACTGGGCCGCGCGCTGCCGGATACGTTGATTGAACTCTACCGGCGCCAGAACGGGGGCAATGTGGCGGGCCTGTGCATTCCGAAGCGCGGCATTGCCCATCCGGACCGCTACGAGCACGTGATGACGCCGTTCGGCGCCTATAACGACCTTGTGCCGGCCGACAGCCTGCGCACGCTCTGGAACACGGTCTGCGACTATGCCGACCCGGACGATCCGGACGAGGCGGACCAGTTCCCGGAAGGCAGCAAGGCAATGATCGTGCTGGCCCAATGGTACCGCGAAACGCTGTTCCTGGACTATAACCAGCCCGGGGCGCCCAGGGTCGGGTTTACCGATTTTGACCGGTTTGACGTCGATGGCGAGCCGGACCCGGTGATCTGGTGGCCGGATTTTGACGTCTTCTTTGCGAGCCTGCGCCACTACGAACCGGTCTGACCCGCATGCAAGCGGGTTGGCGTAGGCCGCGGACGCCGCTAAACACCCGGCTTGGTTTTCTGGAAGGGGCATTCCGTGTCCGACATTACATCTATCGAGCAGGAAGCGCTGGCCGCCATTCAGGGCGCGGCGAGCCTTGAGGCGCTGGACGCGGTCCGGGTTGCCGAGCTCGGCAAGAAGGGCCGGGTCTCGGGCCTGATGGGCACGCTGGGCGCAATGTCGCCCGAGGAGCGCAAGGAAAAGGGCCCGGCGCTGAACGCGCTGAAGGGCCG
>JBGSKU010000391.1:0-3856 GCA_041741055.1 Hyphomonas sp. | reverse complement strand
GAAGCCGACGGCCGCGCGCATCCTCGTCGACCTCGTGTTTGTGGTGGGCGGACTGCTGCTGACCATTCTCGGCGCCCGGCTGCTGGTCTCCAGCGCGATCGAGATCGCCACCCAGTTCCATGTCTCGCAGACCATCATCGGCCTCACCATCGTGGCAGTCGGCACCTCCCTGCCCGAACTCGTCACCTCGGTCATGGCGGCCCTGCGCAAGCACGGCGACATCGCCTTCGGCAACATCGTCGGCTCCAACATCTACAACGTGTTCGGCATTCTCGGCGTCACAGCCATGGTCAAACCCATCGACGTGCCGCCGGAAATCGCGGACTTCGACATCTGGGTCATGCTGGCCGCCACCGTCCTGCTGTTCCTCGTGGCCTTGTCGCGCTGGAAGATCACCCGGCTCGAAGGCGGGGTGATGCTGGCCAGCTACGCCGCCTATGTCGGCTGGCTCGGCCTCAACGCCGGCGTCTGACGGCAAGTCTGCACCGGCAACGCCGGCTTCGCCTTACGGATTGATGCGGCCCTGCCTGTACCGGCGCGTGATCACGGCTTGCTCCGGACGCGGAGGTGTATAGGCCGCCAGGTCCCGCCGCGTCCTTGCAACCGCGCAAGCCTCCACCGGTATCTCGGTCGTGCCCCAGCGGTTCTGCAGCACCCCGGTGGTCAGGTTGTCGCCCACCTGCTGGATCCCGCCTTCAAGATTGCGCCCGGCCTGGATGAGGCAGGCGGTGTTGTCGGACCCGTTCTGAAGGATCGTACCCGTATTGTTGTGCCCGAACTGGACCAGACCGGCTGTATTTCCGGTGCCGGTCTGGGAGATGCCGGCCGCGTTGCCGCGTCCTTGCTGGACGGTCAGAGCGGCATTGGCGGCGCGCGGCGACCTATCGCGGCCGCGACCCGTGTCGGCCTGGGCCACGCCGGACACGGCAAGGCCAGCCAGCAGGGCCGCGCTGAGGAAAAGGGTACGGGTGTTCATTGGAGGAAGTCCTTTCAGGCGCTGCGTTCAAGATGGCAGAGCTCGCCGGCCGCATCGCGGAGCGTCAGCGTGGCGCGATAACGACCCTGCGGGAGTTCGGCAGACCCGACCGTGACGACGTCGCCCGGTGCAAGATCGAGCGGGCCGCCTTGAGTCACATCAGATGTGCCGCCCGCACCCCCGGCCGAGATGACGAATTCATAGGCGCCGTGCACAGCTTCACCGGCCTGCACGACCGCTTCGAGCCGCACGCCGTGCGGCGTGGGCGTTTCGCGGATGTCGCAGGCGGCGATGTCCGCAAAGCCGGGCGCAGTGGCGGGCAACAATTCCGCATACACATCATTGCGTGTCTGGGCGGCGCAGGCTGCAACCAGTCCAAGCGATGCGAGAGTCAATCGTTTCATCATGTCCGTTGCTCCTTGAGCAAGGGGCGTCACGGGGAGGCGAAGCCGCCTCCCCGCACCAGCCTCAGTTATAGCCGCTCTGTACGACTACGGAGATATTGCCATCGCCGCGCTGGCGCACCGTCACGTCCTGGCCATTGCCGACCTGGATGATGCCGGAGGTGTTGTTCTCACCGTCCTGATCCGCCACGGCCGTGTTGTTGGTGCCGATCTGCGCGATGCCGGAGACGTTGCCATAACCGGTCTGCAGCGTACTGGCGCGAAGGTTCAGCCCTTCCTGGCCGGTCACCGCGAAATTGTCTTCACCGATCTGGGCCGTCTCCACTCGGTTGCGCGTGCCATACTGGTCCATGCGCAGGAAGTTGTTGTAGCCGGACTGCACACCGCGGGCATACTGGCCACGACCGCCCTGCACGACGACTGTGCCGTTGCGGTCGCCCTGCTGCGCCGCAGCGGCGCCGTTGGCGTAGCCGGACTGGTCGATGCGGACCCGGTTGCGGCCATCCGCATGCGCGGTGCCGAGGCTCAGGAACATGATCGCGGCAGCGGCGGTCGAAAGAAGATGTTTCATTGTCCAAACTCCTGGGTTGCGTCTTGCGCCTTCAAGGAAGCGGCGCTCGAACACGCACAGCAATGACGCGAGCGCACTGAACGCGCTTTGAACGCGCGGTTCAGGTCCGTTCATGTCCACAGGGCGCAAACCGCGCCGCCGCGCCCCTTTGATCACGCCGCTTGACGCCGGACCAGCGCAGCGCCAAACGGTGCGCCACCATGCGGCTCCCCCATCCCATCCTGCTTGTCTGTTTCGGCGTCATGTTCGGCTGCAGCGTCGATGCAACGATGAAGCATGTGATGCTCGGCGGTACGAATGTGCTGACCGCCACGACCTGGCGCTACCTACTCGGTTCGGTGATCATGCTGGCGCTCTTCGCGGCGGCGCGCCGCCCCTTGCCGGCCTTGCCCGCCATACGTTTCCATGCGCTGCGCTCTCTCGCGCAGGTCATCTCCGCCTTCGCCTTTTTCTATTCGCTCACCCAGATCGCACTGGCCGAGGCTGTGGTGATGGGGTTCACCGCCTCGCTGATGATCGCGCCGATCGCGCGGGTGATCCTGAAGGAAAGGATGAGCGCGGTCACCATCGCTGCCTCGCTGATCGGCTTTGCCGGCGCAGCCCTGGCCGCCACCGCACAGACCGAAGGCGGCCCGGTCGACGGCAACCGGCTCTATGGCACGATCTCGATCCTCATCTCTGCGGTGCTCTATGCCCTGAACATCGTGCTGCTCCGCCTGCGGACGAAAGAGGAAGACAGCCTTACGCTGGTCACCTTCATGAACGTTTTCCCCGCACTCTTCCTGCTGCCCTTCATGTTGGTCTTCTCCAAGTGGACGCCCGAGACCGGCAGCTGGCCAATGATGATCCTCGTCGCCTTCCTCGGCATCGGCATCTGGTGGCTGATGACGCTCGCCTATGGCCGGGCGAAGGCGCAGACGCTGGCACCGTTCGAATATACCGGTCTCATCTGGTCCGCCCTGCTCGGCTATGCCCTCTTCCAGGAAGTGCCGGGCTGGCGCGTCTATGCCGGCGCCGCGATCATCATCGCCGCCTGCCTCGTCGTCGCTTTCGAAACCCATTTCATCAGCCGCCGTGAAGCAGGCATCCCCGCCAGCGACATTCTCACCTGACGCCTATTCGCGTGCTTCCAGCAGCTCCGTGATGCGCGCAAAGTCACGCGCCTGCTGCGTCTCCATCCGGTCGATCTTTTCGTGCAGCGCCAGGATCTCCAGCTCCGCTTTGAGGTTCACCTCATAGTCCGTGTTCGCCACCAACCGGTCTTTCGCCGCCTGACGGTTCTGCGACATCATGATGATCGGCGCCTGCAGGGCGGCCAGCATCGACAACACGAGGTTCAGGAACACGAACGGGTACGGATCAAACCGCAACTGACCCTGAAGGAGGATTGAGTTGGCGGTCACCCAGAGCGCCAGAACCAGCAACGAGACTATGATGAAGCGCCACGAGCCGCCGATGCGCGCAATCGAATCGGCCAGCCGGTCACCCGGAGAACTCATCGCATCGAACGCCGCATTGGCATCCCGCACGACCGGATGGCGCGACCGGAACGCCTGGATCACGCGGGCTGATTTTTCCTTCCCGCCGGGTCCATGCAACGCCGCGTTCACAAGGCCTACGATTGAGTCGATGATCATGGAACCTCCTTGTCATTTCAGGTCAGCCGCATCATTACGCCTTGTCCGGCCCACCTTACAGGGGCCTTGCCGGGCGTGTTGAAGGCCCCAAGGAAAGGTTTCCCGCTTGAGCAAGGAACCGGCCGCCGAGACCGCACCCGATGACCTGCCGGACGGCACGCTCGGCTGGCGCGTCGCAGTCCTCGAACTGGCCCCACCGGTTGCTGCTGCGCTCACCTTCATCGCCGGGCTGGTCCTGCTCGCCTCGGCGGCACAGCCCGCCCTGCCA
>JBGSKU010000390.1:0-4565 GCA_041741055.1 Hyphomonas sp. | reverse complement strand
CGCCGGCACCTGGGCCGACGAGCGCTGCGCCGTCTCGTGCACCGGGCTCGGCGAGTATTTCATCCGCGCCAATGCCGCGGCGGACGTCTCCGCCCGAATCCGCTATGGCAACCAGCCGTTCGCATCCTCCGTCCAGGGCGCCCTCGACGATGTGAAACGCCTCGGCGGCAATGGCGGCATGATCGCCGTCTCCGCGTCCGGCGAGCTCGCCTGGGGCTTCAACTCGTCCGGCCTGAAGCGCGGCCTGGCCGACTCGCGCGGCCGGTTTGAAGTGGGCACGTTCCTGTGATCGCCGTGTTCTGGATTCTTGTCGCCGCGCTCGGCTTCGCCATCCTGCTGGCGGCGCAAATGCGGATGCTGTTGTCCATCGTGCTGCGCCGCGCGCTCGCGGACAAGTTCGGCGGCAAGCACAAGGACGCGCGGTATCGCACCGCGCTCTTCGAAGCCGGTCGCGGCCCGCCGACCAGCGAAGACACGCTTTATCTTACCACGGAATATCCCCGTCCCCTCGCCCATCTCGCACTGGCGCGGCGTGTGTCGCTGATCGCGCCGGGCCTCCTGCTGATCGTCGTCCTCGCCGGGCGCTTTGCCCTCGGAGTCTTCTGACCATGCGGGGATATTTCGCCATCGGCGCTGAACGCATTTCCAAGCCACGCAACCTGGGCGCCCTGATGCGCACCGGACATGCCTTCGGCGCGAGCTTCGTTTTCTCCATCAATGCCGCCAAAGACATCAAGGCCGCGCACTCGGCAGACACGTCCAAGAGCGATGGCCAGATCCCGTTCTACCAATGGGACTCGATCGACGAGATGCAGCTGCCGCGCGGCTGCCAGCTGGTCGGCGTCGAACTCACCGACGACGCCGTGATGCTGCCGACCTTCCGGCATCCTCCGCAGGCGGCCTATATCCTTGGTCCGGAAAAGGGCAACCTTTCGCCCGCGATCATGGAACGTTGCGCGCACATTGTGAAAATCCCGACCAAGTTCTGCATCAATGTGAGTCTGGCGGGCGCGCTGGTCATGTATGACCGTCACCTGTCGATGGGCAGCCATGCCCCGCGCCCCATCATGCCCGGCGGGCCGGATGCGCCGCGCCGGAAATATGTTCCGGGTCCGGATCGTCAAAAACCGGGCAGCGATTCCTGATCAGGCGCCAAGCAGGCGCTGAAGGAAGCCCATCATGCCGGTGAAACGCAGCCCGCCATCGCGTACGGCAAGCGCGTAGCAGACCTCGCCCTCATCGCCGACCGGCTGGTGCAGGTCGTCCGGACCGTTCATCACCACGTCGCCCGGACCATAGCTGCCGCGCTCGTCGGAGAAGCCGCCGGCCACAACCAGCGTGTACTCATTGCCCGCGTGGGTGTGGCGCGGAAGGCGTGCGCCCGGCGAGATCCTGTAGAGTTCGGTTTCCAGCTGGTCGCCGCTGCGCAGGTTGAGGCGTTTCAAACCGCGTCCCATCGACCGCCAGCCGGTGTACATGATCGCGTCCAGCGCCGCGCTGCGAAGCGGTTCAGGCAGCGCCAGAACTTCGTCCATTGCCTCACCAGCGGCGCGGCCCGCTGTCACCGAAACCTCTGCGCTCACCTCAAGGGCATCGATGGCCGCAAGCGCCCGGTCCAGCGCGCTCTCACTCAGTGCGGCCTCAGGCGCCGTCTCCAGCAGTCCGCCGGCAATCATTTCGCTCACCGCGACCGAACGGCGGATTTCAGGGCGCAGCACGCTCTGCGTCTCCACCATCAGGGTGAAGGCGGGGTCAAGACAGCCGGCCGCATAGGCGGCGTAGAGTTCGCTGAAGGAGGGGGCGGCGTTATCAGTCATTGGGTCTCGGTCGTCTGGTCTTCGAGGAGGAAGATTGTCCGGAGAGGGCAATCGTCAAGGCCGGGCGGTCATTCGCGGTCATCCAGGCCTCCCCTGAGCTTCTGGAAAGCCAGCCGGATCCGGGATTTCACCGTACCCAGCGGCAGATTGAAGGCCGCCGCGATCTCGGAATGGGACAGCCCCTCATAGAAGGCCGCCCGAAGCAGATTCTGCTGGTCCTCCGGCAGCTTCAGCAGTTCGGCCCGCACGGCCTCTTCCATCTGGTCCTGCGCCATCAGCGCGTCCGGTTGTTCGATCTCCGGCGGGCGCAGGATCGGGTCATCGGCGGGCAGTTCCGGCCGGCGTTGGCGGCGCTGCGCATCTATGCGGCGGTTCCGGGCGATCCGGAACAACCAGGTCGACACCGAGGCCTGCCTGCGGTCGTAGAGGTCCGCCTTGCGCCAAAGCGTCACCATCACCTCCTGCGCCAGCTCTTCCGCCTCCCCGTCCGAGCAACCGAGGCGCAGCATGTAGCTCTTCAGGCGGGGGGCGTAAAACGCGAACAGCTCCGCAAACGCTTCGCGCGAGCGCGCCTGCGCGACCGCCGCCATACAGTCGGCGTGCCGCTCACGCTGAGCGGTGTCCCCTGTACGGACCGACTTGTCGAACACGCGTAAACTCTTCCCCTGGGCCGTCGTTGCAGTTTCAACTGCTCATGGCTGTAAAGCAACCAGGGTGGTTAACCCATCCGTGCAAGACGCGTTATATGTGATTCCCGTGGTCGCGCATCCGCGCGATTACCCCTACAGTTAAGCCGCCGCCAGCCTATGGGAAGAGACCGTTGAACACACATTTCAAGCCCCTTCGCCGCCTGCTTCAGCTCGCGCTCGTGATCGCGCCCGTCTGCCTCGCCGTGCCGGCCTCTGCCGAACCGACCGCCGTGGGCCGGTTCAAGGACTGGGCGGTCTTCACAGAACCGGCCGGCGATGACCTGATCTGCTATGCCGCCACCGAAGCGACCTCGAAGTCACCGTCCAAGGCCAATCACGGCGCGGTCTGGTACTATGTGACCAGCTGGAAGTCCGGCAAGGCGAAGGCCCAGCCGAGCATCAAGGTCGGATTCAATTTCAAGGAGGGCTCCAGCCCCAAGGCCAAGGTCGGCCGCTCGGCCTGGACCCTGTTCACCGCCGGCGCCGAAGCGTTTGCCGAAGATGCCGATGACCCCGCCATCGTCGCCGCGCTGCGCAAGGGCTCCAGCCTCGCCGTCGAAGGCACGTCTGCGCGCGGCACCAAGGTGTCCTACAAGTTCTCGCTGAGCGGCTCGTCCGCCGCCATCGACAAGGCCGCCGAGGCCTGCCGCTAGAGCGATGTCCGCTCAAGTGGATACCGGTTGAGCGCAAGACATCGCGACAAAACAAGAAATTGGAGCCGGCGATCTGATTCCATCAGATCGCACCCGGCTCTAGGCGCTACCAGTCCGGCCGCACGAAGCGTTCAGGGAACTTCCCGTCGGCTTGGTCGTAATAGGACAGCACCTTCGCCATGTCTCCGGCGGCATCGTCGGTCAGCGCCAGCGGCCCTTCGAGGCGCAATACATGGGTGCGGTAATCGAGCACCGCCATCAGCAGCGGCACGCGGGCCGAGCGCGCAATATGATAAAAGCCCGTCTTCCAGTTCGGATTGGCCTCGCGCGTGCCTTCCGGCGCCACGGCCAGATGCATCGTCTCGCGGCTCGCAAAGGCCTGGCGCATCTGCTCGACATAGTCGTTCGAACTCGACCGCTCCACCGGAACGCAGCCCGAGCGTTTCACCAGCCAGCCGAGCGGCCCGCGCACCAGCGCGGCCTTGCCCATCCAGTTCAGCTTGACCCGGTACCAGCCCGCCACAGCCACCATGGTCAGCCCGTCCCAGTTGGACGTGTGCGGCGCGGCCACAATCACCGATTTGGGCACCTCAACGGGCCAGTCTGACCCGACCCGCCAGCCGGTGGCCTTCAGGTAGAGCCAGGACAGGCCCCGGATGAACTCGGAAAAGACGCCGCGATACGGCGCGCTGCGCCCGAATGGCCCCTTGGGCCGCCGAGTCGGTGCTGGACTGGTCATCACCGAACACGATCCGTGCTTTGCGTCCGACTACCATATACCGGTACGCGAATTCCTGCACAAAACGCGGGGAAAGACAGCGCTTGCGGGAAAAAGAAAGCGGGCGGCGATCCTGCGACCGCCGCCCGCCTGTCAGCCTGTCAGCGTTCAAGGCCAGACGCGATTATTGGGTAATCGGCGTCAGGATGATTTCCACGCGGCGGTTGGCGGCGCGGCCTTCAGCGGTCGCGTTGTCCGCGATCGGCTGGGTCTCACCCATGCCGATGGCGTTGATGCGGACAGCCTGGGTGCCCTGATTGATCAGGTAGGTGCGCACCGAGGCAGCACGCTGCTGCGACAAGGTCATGTTGTAGTCATCCGCGCCGTCCGAGCTGGCATGGCCGATGATGTCCACGGCGGTCGACGGATACTCGACCAGCGTCTTGGCAACATCGTTCAGCGGGCCGTAGAAGCCCGGCTGGATCGTGGCCGAGTTGACCGTGAAGGTCACGTTCGACGGCATGGTCAGCTGAAGCTGGTCGCCCTGGCGGGTCACTTCGATGCCCGTGCCGGCGGTCGCTTCCTTCAGCTTGCGCTCCTGTTCGTCCATGTAGCCGCCGACCGAGGCGCCTGCGATGGCTCCGACTGCCGCGCCGATGGCAGCGTTGCGCTTGTCGTCACCGCCGGC
>JBGSKU010000389.1:0-4798 GCA_041741055.1 Hyphomonas sp. | reverse complement strand
GGGCGGCGGACCTATGACATCTGGGCGGGCTACTGGCCGCATTCGGAAGGTCCGATGGCGGACCAGATCAATGGCGCCACGAAGTATGTTGCGACGCACCGGCCGGAGAGCCTCGCCTGGGGCCCCGCGGAAGCGCTGGGGCCAGACCTTGCGGCGGGCATCCGGCGCATCCGGGACACGAAGGGTCCGGACCTGATTGTCTGGGGAAGTTCTTCGCTGACCTCGTTGCTCATCAGCCAGCAGCTCGCTGATGAGGTGATCCTGATGATTTTCCCTGTGCTGATCGGCACCGGCAAGCGCCTCTTCGGGGGCGGCGAAGCGCCGGCCGAACTCAAACTGATCCGCAGCCGGACGGGCGAGTCCGGCGTGATCGTCAACACCTATACGCCCGCTGGCCCGATGCGGACTGGCTCCTACTGACCCCCTTTCCCCCGGAACGGAGACTTGCGATGACCGACACTTCCACCCGCACGGCCGCCAGATACGTGCTCGAGATCAACCGCGTGCTGGACGCGCCGGTGAAGAATGTCTGGCGCTGCTGGACGGAACCGAAGCTGATGGAAGACTGGTTCTGCCCGAAACCGTGGCGCGCGACGGACATCACAATCGACCTGCGGCCGGGCGGCGAGATGACCGCCATGTTCCGGGGACCGGACGGCGAGTCGTTCCCGCAAGCGGGCCTCTATCTCGAAGTCGACCCGATGCGGCGGCTGGTCTCGACCGACGCCTTCCGTGCCGGATGGGTGCCATCCGACCGCCCCTACATGGTCACGGAAGTCCTGCTCGCCGATGCCGGCGAGGGGCGCACGCAATTCATCTGGCGGGCGCTGCACTGGACCGAAGAAACCCTGAAGGAACACGAAGCGATGGGCTTCGAGGCCGGATGGGGCGCGGCCACTGATCAGCTTGAAGCGCTGGCGAAAAGCCTGTAACGCGCGCGTCCATGCGACACCTGTTTGCCAGCCTGATCGAAGAGACGCCGGTTGGCGACGCGGCCTTGCGTGACAGCCTGGAGCGCGCGATCTGGGTGCTGTCGGAGGATGACGTGGCGGGCAATGCCTGGTGCGAGGCGGAAGGCTATCCGGGCTATACGTCCTACGCCTCGCTGGACGACCTGCCGCAGCGGTTTCCGGAATTTGCGGCGCTGAAGAAACATCTCGACAAGGCTGCCGCCGCCTATGCCCGGGCCCTGCACTGGGACATGGCGGGGCTGAAGCTGGAACTCGACGCGCTCTGGGTGAACATTCTCGGCGAAGGCGGGCACCATTCGGGACATATCCATCCGGGCTCGGTGATTTCGGGCACCTATTATGTGTGCGTGCCGGAGGGCGCCGGGCGGCTGAAATTCGAGGACCCGCGCCTCGCGATGATGATGGCGGCGCCGCAACTGGTGGACGATGCGCCGGAAGCGGCGCGCCGGTTCGTCTATGTTCAGCCCACGGAGGGCCATTGCCTCTTGTGGGAAAGCTGGCTGCGCCACGAGGTGATGCCGAGCACCGCCGAAGACGCGCGCATTTCGGTGAGCTTCAATTATGCGGTGCGGCGGGCGGCATGATCCTCGTCACAGGCCACGTATTCACGACGCCGGAAACGGCCGGCGAGATCACGCGGCTTTGCGTGGCGCATTCGGTGCGTTCGCGGGCCGAGCCGGGATGTATCGCGCACAATGTGCATGTCGATTGCGAGGACCCCTCGCGGCTGGTGTTCGTGGAAAAGTGGGCGGACATGGACGCGCTGAAGGCGCATTTTGCGGTGCCGGAGAGCCTTGCTTTCGTGAAGGCGATCCGCGCGCTTTCGCCGGAGCCGACCGCGATGCAGATGTTCGAGGCGGCGGAAATGAGCCCCGGACGTTAACCCTTCCGGTGGGCGCAGGACCTTGACCTTTATGCTGCGGCGCGTCATCGGAGCGCCGAACCACCTGCCCTCCCACAGCGAAGGACTTTGTCGCGCCATGGACCTTTCCAAGATCAAGACCGGACACAACCCGCCGGACGATGTGAACGTGCTGATCGAGGTGCCGCTGGGCGGGGATGCGATCAAGTACGAGATCGACAAGGAATCCGGCGCGATGTTCGTGGACCGGTTCTTGTACACCGAGATGCGCTACCCGTGTAATTACGGCTTCGTGCCCCATACGCTGAGCCTCGACGGCGACCCGATCGACGTGATGGTGGTGGGCAACCGTCCGCTGGTGCCGGGCTCGGTGCTGCGCGTGCGCCCGGTCGGTGTGCTGATGATGACCGATGACAAGGGCCAGGACGAGAAGATCCTCGCTGTGCCGCACCCGAAGCTGACCGCCTATTACGACAAGATCGCCACCTATCATGACCTGCCGCAGACCCTGATCGACAAGGTCCAGCACTTCTTCCAGCACTACAAGGATCTGGAGCAAGGCAAGTGGACGCGCGTGGACGGCTGGTACGGAGTCGACAAGGCGCGCGAACTGATCCGCGACGCGGTCGAGCGCGGGAAGTCCGAGAAGTAAGCCGGACGCCGGAGCGCAGCCATTGGACCTGTCCGTCTGGGTTGCGCTGTTGATGCTGTTCATCGCGGGCGGGCTGACGCCCGGGCCGGCCGTGATGCTGGTGATGAGCACGGCCCTGCGTTACCGCGCACCAACCGCGATGATTGCCGGCCTTGGCGTGGCCGCGGCTAATTTCGTCTGGATCACGCTGGCCGCGACGGGCCTTGCCGCGTTTGCCGCCAGGTTCCCTTCCCTGCTGATCGGCCTGAAGGTTGCCGGCGTCGGGTTCATTGCCTGGCTCGCCTGGACGATTGCAACTTCCGACCCCGACCGCCCGAGAGCCCGCGCCGAAGATGCGCCGCCTCGCGGGCGGCTGTTCCTGCGCGGCGTCGGGCTGCAACTGATGAACCCGAACGCGCTGGTGTTTTTCGGGCTGCTGTTGCCGTCCTATTTCGATGTGACGAAACCGGTGGCGCCGCAGGCGCTGGTCATGCTGGTGACGATCACGGCGTGCGAGCTGTTCGGGCTGGCCGTCTATGCCTGGCTGGCGGATACGATGAATGCGCGTTTCCAGTCACCGGCGTTCACGCGCTGGTTCAACCGGGCCGCCGCCACGGCGATGCTTGTCGCGGCGGTGTTCGCGTCGGTGATGACGGGAAGATGAGTGCCGGCCGCCTTCACGGCCACAGGCGGCGTCTGGCAAAGGCGTGGCCGGAACCGGATTTGAGATAGGTCTCGAAATGCTCGGCCTGCTTCCTGTCTGAGAACGCGATGTAGGTGACAAGTTTCCACGGTTTGAATTTGGAAGTGTGGGGCGACTTTCCTGCGTTGTGATCAGCAAGTCGCTGCTTGAGGTCCGACGTGACCCCGATGTACCGATGTGCTTCGTCGCCTTTGCTCGTGATCAAATACACGTAGTGCACGGAGAGGGCCCTCCTTCGCTGAAGCTTCGGAGGGCATCCTGATGCGGCTGCTTCACTCCGCAGGACAAAGTCCTGCGAAGCGGCGCAGCCGCGAAGCAGGATGGTGGAGACGAGGAGGATCGAACTCCCGACCTCGGCATTGCGAACGCCGCGCTCTCCCAGCTGAGCTACGTCCCCATTCCGGCGGCAGATATAATCGGCCCGGCAGGTGTTTGGAAGAGGTTCGCCCCGGGACGTTGCGTCTCACGGGGCGCGGCCGTGTCAGGGCGCGACGATCTCGAAATGCCTGGTCTTCGGATTGCGCCAGTGCAATTCGCCGTGCTTGATCGCGAACCAGGCACCGTGGAGTTCGAGCTCGCCAGCCTGGACGGCTGCGGCGACCCAGGGAAAGGTCATAAGGTTGGCAAGCGAAGTTTCGATGCCTTCCAGCTCCAGCGCGAACTGCGGGTTGACTGAGCCGCTTTCCATGACGCGGGCGCGGGCGTCGTCCAGAAGCTTGACCCAGGGTGCCACGAACTCGCCGATCAGCGGGCTCTTGTCGTCGGACAGGGAAGCCGAAATGCCGCCGCATCCGCCATGGCCCATCACCACGATATGGCGCACCTTGAGGACCCGGACCGCGAATTCGAGGGCCGAGGAGACACCGTGCAAGCCGCCATCCGGCTTGTAGGGCGGCACGAGGTTGGCAACGTTGCGGACCACGAACATCTGACCCGGTGCGGCGTTGAAGATATCCGACGGCTCGGCGCGGCTGTCGGCGCAGGCGATCAGCATGATGTCCGGGTCCTGACCCTCGCCGAGCTCCCTGTAAAGCTGGGCTTGTTCAGCGTAAACGCCGGCGCGGAACCGCCGGTAACCGGCTATCAGGTCGTCGACCGTTTTCATGCGCGTCTCCTGAAGTCACGACGCGCGAGATAGGCAATTCCCGCTGCGGCGCAAGCGAATTCGAAACCAATCGCATCTAGAACGGAACGGTCAGTATCGCCCCGATGCCGATTCCGGCTATAAACCGTGCGGGGGGTCAAGGAGCTCATAATGAATACGCCGACCGATGCGCAAAACTCCGCCCCTGCCCCGGCAGCGGCCAAGTCCCGCAAGGGGCCGACGCGCAGCGAAGTCTCGAAGTCAGCGATCCTTGAAGCTGCGCGAGAGGAGATGGCGGAAAATGGCTGGCGCGGGTTCAGCGTCGACTCGGTGGCCAAACGGGCCAGCGCCTCGAAACAGACGATCTATCGCTGGTGGCCCTCGATCGGCGCGATGTGCGTCGATGCCGCCCTCGCCCTGATCCCCGATGCGCCTGAAGGCGGGCGTGACCCGCAGGAGCGTATCACCGCGCTGATCATCCCGCTGGAAGCGGCGGCCCGGACCGGCCACGGCCATGCGGTTCTGCGTGTGGCGCTGCTGGCGGCGG
>JBGSKU010000388.1:0-4625 GCA_041741055.1 Hyphomonas sp. | reverse complement strand
CGGCATCGACCGGCGCCTCGGCACGCGGCGAGGCGAGCGGCGCGACGTTCGACAGGTCGGGCACCGAGGCGGCCTTGTTGATATGCGCGACCGTGCGTTCCGGCGCGATCAGAAGGTCGGCGCTGACGATGGTACGTTCTTCCACCCGCATCGACGGCGAGAAGGCTACGCCTTCAAGGCGTCCGCCCGTGCAGACTTCGAGGCTGCGGCTGGCTTCGATGTCTCCGGCCACAACGCCGTGAACGATCAGCGTGGCGGCGCGGACGCGGCCTTCGATCCGGCCGGTGGATTCCACCACGATCAGGTCGTCGCACTCGATCTCGCCACGCAGTTCGGCGCCGAGGATCAGCGGACCGGTGAAGCGGAACTTGCCTTCCAGGCGCCCACCCTGCGCAATCGAGTTGCCCGCGCCCGCCTTGGCAGGCTTGGTTGGGGGTTCAGTCCGGTTCGGTGTGGTTGCCATCGCCCGTTTCCTTCTTTGCGCCCTTTTCCACAGGTTAACCTATTGTTAACGAAAGAAGAAGGGGACCTCCCGGATGCTTGCAAGAATTGTGCGGACTTTGCGGTGGCCCGTGGCGGCAGCCTTGGGCGCGCTTGTGCTGGCCGCGTGTGGCCCTTCGCCGGACGGGCCGGCAGCACCTTCCAGGCCGTCCGGACTGCTGCCACCCGGCGCTGAAGGGATCGACCTCTCGCACCACAATGGCCCGGTCGACTGGGCCCGTCTCGGGACAGAGCCGTTGGCGTTTGCCTATCTCAAGGCGACCGAGGGCAGCGACCATATCGATCAGGAGTTCCAGGCGAACTGGCGCGCGGCGACCCGGCTCGGCTGGCAAGTCGGTGCCTACCATTTCTTCCTTCTGTGCCGGGAAGGGGCGCCGCAGGCGGAGAATTTCATCCGGCAGGTCGAGGTGCGTCCCGGCACGCTGCCGCCCGCCGTTGACCTTGAGCACGCCCACAATTGCAAACCTCGCGGTGGCCGCGAGGCCACGTTGAAAGAAATCCGCGCCTTTCTCGACGCGGTCGAAGCTGAATACGGCGCCTTGCCGGTGATCTACACCACGCCGGCTTTCCATGCCGAGTGGATTGCGGGGGAGGGTTTCGAGCGCCACCCGCTCTGGATTCGTTCGCTCGACGGCCGGCCGCCGGGTGGCTACGCGATCTGGCAGTATTCGATGAAGGGCAAGGCTGCCGGCGTCGAGGGCCCGGTCGATCTCAACCGCGCGGCAGACTAGATCGCCTTGCCCATCCGCGCGCCCGGCACATCGATCCCGTCGATCGATGCGCTGATGATGTCCTCGATCAGCTTGTAGCTGCAGGCGCGGTAGAGTGGCTGGCCGGCGAGCGTGGCCATCAGTTCGACGCGCGTGAAACCGGCTTCCCGCGCCGCGCCTTCGCAGATCGCCAGGACGTAGCGTCCCAGACCACGCCGGACGAAATCGGGATGGGTGTACATCGCGCGGATACGGGCATCATCTTCGCCGATCCTGAGCAGCGCAGCGTTGCGCTGGGCAGTCGAGTGATCGCCGCCGTAGAGCGTCGCGCGCCGGCTCCAGCCCCCGCAGGCGGCGAGGCGACCGCTTCCGGTGTCGTGCACGACAAAATACGTGGCATCTGCGATCAGCTGACGGTCGAGCCCCATGATGCTACGGGCAACCGCAATCTGGGCCTCTGACAAAAAACCGCGCTGAAGTTCACCGATTGCGGTGTCCATCAGCGCGGCGATTTCGTCTGCATCCGCCTCGGTGGCGAGGCGATGCGCGAAGCCCTCAAGCAAGGGCTCTGGCATGGTTAGTTGCGGGTCTTGTCGACAAGGCGATCATTCTTCGCCCAGTGCATCATGCCGCGCAGTTTTTCGCCGACTTCCTCGATGAGGTGGTCGTTCATGCGGGCGCGCTTGGCGTGGAAGCTCGGAGCGCCCGCCTGGTTCTCGAGAACCCAGTTGCGGGCGAACGTGCCATCCTGAATGTCGGTGAGGACGCGCTTCATCTCGGCCTTGGTCTCGGCATTCACGACGCGCGGGCCGGAGACATATTCGCCATACTCGGCCGTGTTCGAGATCGAATAGTTCATGTTGGCGATGCCGCCTTCATAGATCAGGTCGACGATCAGCTTGGTCTCGTGGAGGCATTCGAAATAGGCCATTTCAGGCGCGTAGCCAGCTTCGACCAGCGTTTCGAAACCTGCCTTGATCAGCTCGACGATACCGCCGCAAAGGACAGCCTGTTCGCCGAAGAGGTCGGTTTCAGTCTCTTCGCGGAAACTGGTCTGGATCACGCCGGCGCGCGTGTTGCCGATGGCTTTCGAATAGGAGAGGGCAACGGCCTGCGCCGTGCCGGTGGCATCCTGGTGGACGGCGATCAGGCCCGGCAGGCCGAAGCCCATCTGGTACTGTGCGCGCAGCGTGTGGCCGGGACCCTTCGGCGCCGACAGCGACACGTCAATGTCCGCCCGCGGACGGATCAGGTTGTAGTGGATGTTGAAGCCGTGACCGAACATGATGTGCTGGCCAGCGCGCAGGTGCGGCTCGATCTCGTTGGCGAACAGCACGGCCTGCTTCTCGTCGGGCACGAGGATCATCAGCACGTCGGCCCATTTGGCCGCCTCAGCCGGGGTGACGACTTCCAGTTTCTCGGCTTCGCATTTCTTGCGGCTGCTGGAGCCTTCCTGAAGCGCAACCTTGATCTGCTTCACGCCGGAATCGCGAAGGTTCAGTGCGTGCGCGTGGCCCTGGCTGCCATACCCGACGACCGCGACCTTCTTCTTCTGGATCAGGCTGATGTCGGCGTCTTGCTCGTAATAGACTTTCATGTGCGTTCGGATGCTCCGCTGGAGGGGGAAGGGAAGGTTTGCTGTGGAAGGGATCCGTCAGGAGGCTTTGCAGTCCCAGGCCGGGCTGACATTGGCAAAGCCGATGACGAGATTGTTGAGTCGGTTTACCGGATCGTCCGATCCGGCATGCCGGGAAAATTGTCGCGTCCCGCTGGGGGTTTCGGCCCGCGTGATCACATCGTGGCTATCGATCACCAGGCGCACATTGCGCGACCCATCGGGATTGACCGTCACTTCCTCGCGGGGCCCATAGGCGGGCAGCGCAGGATCGGCGGCGGTCGACAACAGGGCGTTCAGCGACCTCGCGGTATCGTCCGGAAGGGTTGCGCGCAGGCGGCAGCGCATCCCCTTGCCATCCGGCACGGAGCGCGCATCGAGGCTCAGCTTTCCGTCCCGGTTCAGTACATCGTAGACATAGGCCGCGCCGCTCGGCGATGCGGTGTCGATAATCTGCACCAGTGAATTGGTTTCGCTGCCGTAATAGCGGGTGGCCCGATCGCGGATCAGGCTCGCCCGCAACAGGTCGCAATTCATCCTGGCCGCATCCGGATCGGCCGGACCCGAATAGGCCGCGTTTGAAAGCGCCGTGTTGCAGCCGTCCATCTGCGCATGCGCCGCAAGCGGTGCAAGGCAGGCGGCCAGGCTCACCAGAACGGCGCGCCAGAGAGAGGTTTTCATCCCTTCTCCTTTCCCCGTTTGATCGACAGGACGCCGGTCCGGCTGACTTCGACCAGACCGAGTGGACGCATCAGGTCGACGAACTGGGTCAGCTTTTCCGAGGCGCCCGTGACCTCAAAAATAAAGCTCTCATTCGTCGTATCTATCACATGTGCGCGGAAAATCTCAGCGATGCGAAGCGCTTCGACGCGCTTTTCGCCTGTTCCAGCCACTTTTACGAGCGCAAGTTCGCGTTCGATGCCCGTTTTGGAATTGGTGATGTCGATCACTTCGGCGACCGGCACGATGCGCAGCAGCTGGGCCTCGATCTGTTCGAGGATGTGCGCCGTGCCCTGCGTGACGATGGTGATGCGCGAGCGATGCTGGCTGGCGTCGACCTCGGCGACGGTCAGGGAGTCGATATTGTAGCCCCGACCCGAGAACAGGCCGACGACGCGGGCGAGCACGCCCGGTTCATTGTCGACCAGCACGGCCAGCGTGCGCCGCTCGATCCCCTCGTCCGAATGGGCGAGGAAATAGGCTGACTTCGGGCCGTTGCCGTTCGTTGGGGCCGGCGTATCGTTCATTGTAGCCTCGTGGACGCAGCCGGCGCTTCGGCGCCGAATTTGAACCCGGGCCGCCGGGTTTCGAGTTTTGATTTCAACGCCTGCGACTTGGCAATGGCGTCGCTGCGGTTTTCGCCGGTCTGGTCGTCATAGCGTTCGACCACTTCATCCTTGCGGCGCGGGTCGAGATAGGCCTGCAGCTCGGAGACCAGCAGGCGGCGGCATTCGTCGATATAGGCGGCGGTGTCTTCCGAACCCGGCCCACCCTCGCGGGTGATCGCTTCCATCTCGTGATAGGTCCACATCAGCGCGTCGAGGATCGGCGGACGGTGGCCGCGATAGGCACCTTCCTTTTCGGCACCTTTCTTGTCGGGATTGAGGTTCGGAAAGAACATCCGGCCCCGGTCGACCAGGGTCGACAGCACGACAAGCATGTTCGCCTTGTTGGCGAGAAAGGCGCCGTCATTCGCCTGAAGGTGGCGCGTACGGGCAAACATCGCGCAGCGGGCGAGCGCGTCGATGGCCGCGTTGCCCCAGTCGAGGCTGGCCGCGTCGATGCTCTGGCGCAGGCGC
>JBGSKU010000387.1:0-3383 GCA_041741055.1 Hyphomonas sp. | reverse complement strand
TTCGGCTGGCGGGTCATCGAGAAGCGCGCCTATCACACACCGCAGACCCTGCTGGATGCCGGCACAACGGGCCCCTGGCTGCGCCCGAGCCTGGCGGCCTGACGCCTAGTCCTCAGTCAGGAAGCCCGTCGAGAGCTTCTTGCCCCACTTGTCTTCCTTCTCAGGCTGGCGCTGCTGCGCCATGCGCGCAACTGCATCGGCTGCCTCGGCCGAAGCCAGCCCGCACGCGGCCTCCAGTTCCTTGAGGAAGGCTTTCACCAGCGGGATGCGCCGTTCAGGCGCGCCGCCAAGACCAGAATGCACCAGTTTGGAATCCGGGCGCAGCTTCAGCTGGTTCGGACGTGAGCGGACGATTTCCATCAGGCGTGCCGGGTCCATGATCGTGTCCGGGCGGAACGCAAACACGGCCCCCTTCTCGCCCGCGTCCATCTTGGCAATGCCCAGCGTGCGGCACTGAACCTTGATTGCCATGACATCCAGCAGCTGACGGGTCTCCGCCGGCAGAGGTCCGAACCGGTCGATGAGTTCTGCGGCAAACGCCTCCCTGTCCTGCGCGGTCGTAATGTCGGACAGACGGCGGTAGAGCGACAGGCGCACATTGAGATCCTCGACATATCCGTCCGGGATCAGCACAGCGACGCCGAGGTTGATCTGCGGCGACCAATCGTCGGCCACCTCTTCCTCTTCGGTCGCCCCCGCCTTCAGGGCCTTCACGGCGTCTTCCAGCATCGACTGGTAGAGCTCGACGCCCACTTCCTTCACCTGACCCGATTGCTGGTCGCCCAGCAGATTGCCCGCGCCGCGCATGTCCAGATCATGGCTCGCGAGTTGGAAGCCTGCGCCAAGCGAGTCCAGCGACTGCAGCACCTTGAGACGCTTTTCCGCTGTCTCGGTGATCACCTTGTCGCGCGGCGTCGTGAAATAGGCATAGGCGCGCAGTTTGGACCGGCCGACGCGACCGCGCAGCTGGTAAAGCTGTGCGAGCCCGAACATGTCGGCCCGGTGGATGATCAAGGTGTTCGCACGCGGAATATCGAGTCCGCTTTCGACAATCGTGGTCGATAGGAGCACATCATACTTGCCCTCATAGAAGGCCGTCATGATGTCTTCGAGTTCTCCCGCCGCCATCTGGCCATGTGCCACGATGAACGACACTTCCGGCACATGGACGCGCAGGAAGTCCTCCAGCTTGTCGAGGTCCTGGATGCGTGGCGCCACGAAGAAGGCCTGACCCCCGCGATACTTCTCGCGCAGCAAGGCTTCGCGCAGCGTGACCGTATCTTCTTCCGTGATGTAGGTGCGCACCGACAGGCGATCGACCGGCGGCGTCGCGATGATCGACAGGTCCCGGATACCCGTCAGCGCCATCTGCAGCGTTCTTGGAATAGGCGTGGCTGACAGCGTCAGCACGTGCACGTCGGATTTCAGTTCCTTGAGGCGTTCCTTGTGCTTCACACCAAAGCGTTGCTCTTCAT
Source organism: Hyphomonas sp. (assembly GCA_041741055.1). Classification (GTDB taxonomy): domain Bacteria; phylum Pseudomonadota; class Alphaproteobacteria; order Caulobacterales; family Hyphomonadaceae; genus Hyphomonas. Next base: position 1,908 of record JBGSKU010000387.1, on the reverse strand, counting down.
CGACGATCATGATGCCGAGCCGCTTGAACTCGATCTCCTTGGTCAGCAACGCATGCGTGCCCACCACTACATCGATGCTGCCATCGGCCAGCCCGGCGCGGGTTTCGGCGGCTTCGCGTGCACTGACGAAGCGTGACAGCGGACGCACCTTGAGCGGCCAACCGGCGAAGCGTTCCTCGAACGTCTTGTAATGCTGACGCGCCAGAAGCGTGGTCGGCGCAATCACGGCCACCTGCTTGCCGCTCATCGCCGCCACGAAGGCGGCGCGCAGGGCGACTTCGGTCTTGCCGAAACCCACATCGCCGCAGACCAGCCGGTCCATCGGTCGGCCCGAGGCGAGATCGCCCAGCACATCCTCGATGGCGGAGAGTTGGTCTTCGGTTTCCTCGTACGGGAAACGCGCCGCAAATTCCTCGTACGGACCCTGCCCGGCGCTGACCACGTCGGCACGGCGCAACTCGCGTGCTGCCGCAATCGCCATGAGTTCGGCCGCCATTTCCAGAATGCGCTTCTTGGCTTTCGCCTTGCGCGTCTGCCAGCCGGCGCCGCCGAGCCGGTCCAGCTGGCTCTCGGACTCTTCCGAGCCATACCGGCTGATCAGTTCGATGTTCTCGACCGGCAGGAAGATCATGTCGCCGCCGGCATATTCGATCTGCAGGCAGTCGTGCGGCGCGCCGGTCACTTCCAGTGTGCGCAGGCCGACATAGCGGCCCACGCCGTGATCGACGTGCACCACAAGATCGCCGGCGGTCAGCGCGGTCGCATCGGTGATGAAGCTCGCTGTCTTGCGCTTGCGGCGCGGCGCGGCCAGTCGGTCGCCCAGCACGTCCGCTTCGGAAATCATCACGAAGCCAGGCATCGCAAAGCCGGCCTCGATGGGCACTTCTGCCACGGTGAAATCGGTCTTCTTCGCCGCGTCCAGCGTGTGCACCTGCGCGAGACCGGTCAGCCCATGATCTCCGAGCACGTTAATCAGGCGGTCGGCCGATCCGGTGGACCAGGCTGCGAAGATGACCGGCTTGCCACTGGCATAAAGGGCCTTCGCGTGGGCGATCACGGTTTCGAATATGTTTTCGTCCGTCCGCAGACGTTCCGGCGCAAAGTCCCGCCCCCGGCGACCGCCCATGTCGAACGCACTGCCAACCGGTTCGTTGGGGCTGAAGCGCACGACTGCGCGATCAGCAAGGCGGGCGTCCAGTTCGTCCAGTGTCAGGTAAAGACGCTCAGGCGGCAGCACTTTCGCGGTGCGGATGTCGCCGCCGCCGGCATCAAGGCGCGCTGCGTGATAGTCGCTCGCCTGCGTCAGGCGTTCATGCGCCGCTTCGGACGCAAGATGGCCGAGCCCCCAGAGCGCGCCCTGGCCGGTATAGTCGAACAGCGTATCCAGCGTGCCATGGAACAGCGGCAGCCACGACTCCACGCCCTGCCGGCGGATCGAGGCGCGCGCCGCCTCATACATCTGGTCGCCGGATGGTGGTCCGAAGGTTTCGAGGAACCGGTCGCGGAACTTGCTCAGGACGGTGTCGTCGAACAGGATCTCGCTGACCGGCGCGAAGGTTACCCCTTCAGCAGACCCAGTCGAGCGCTGGGTCTCGGTGTCGAAAGTGCGCAGCGTGTCGACTGTGTCACCAAAAAAATCGAGCCGGTAGGGTTCCAGCGCGGTCGGCGGGAAGATGTCGATGATGCCGCCCCGGATGGCATACTCGCCCTGCTCGCGCACTGTGCTGGAACGGACATAGCCATTGAATGCGAGATATTCCGTCAGCTCCGCCGCCTTGACGGTCTGCCCGCGCTTGATCGCGAACGAGGCCTTTCGCAGCGTTGCGATCGGCGGCACGCGCTGCACGAGCGACCCGGCCGTCGTCACCACCAGCAGCGGCCCCTGCGATGCCTCGTAGCGCGCAATCC
>JBGSKU010000386.1:0-4784 GCA_041741055.1 Hyphomonas sp. | reverse complement strand
GCCTGCCGCTGCGCCTGAACACCGTCGTCAGCGTCCTCGAGCCCGGCGGCCGCGCCGTCGCCGAAAGCGTGCGCGTGCCCTACCGGCCCGAGCCGCTCTATGTCGGCATCAAGCCGGCCTTTGAATCGAGTGTCGAAGAAGGCGGCGATGCCAAGTTTGAAGTTGTCGCCATCAATGCGGACGGTGACGCGGTGGCCCAGCGCCTCAGCTGGAAGGTGCTCGCGATCGACTACCACTATGACTGGTACCGCGACGGCGACCAGTGGACCTGGCGCCGTTCGCGCACGGTCACCAAGGTAAACGAGGGCGTGGTCAACACGCTCGCCGGTGGCGCTGCCGAGATCAAGGCGCCCGGCCTCGAATGGGGCAGCCACGAACTCGTCATCGAAGGGCAAGGCGCCCTCGCCAATGTCGGCGCCAGCACCACATTCTATGTGGGCTGGGGTGGCTGGACCAGCGAGGACGGCACCGAAGCGCCGGACCGCGTCAAGGTCATCGCATCCGAGAAGTCGCCGAAAGCCGGCCAGAATGCCGAGCTGACCATTGTGGCGCCGTATGACGGCCAGGCCCAGGTCGTTGTCGCAACCGACCGTGTGCTGACGGTCCAGAATCTCGCCGTCTCCGAGAAAGGTACGCGCATCACCTTGCCGGTCACGGCAGACTGGGGTGAAGGCGCCTATGTGATGGTGACGGTCTATTCCGGCCGCGATCCGTCCCTGCGGGCCAAGCCGCGCCGCGCGGTCGGCGTGGCGCACGTTCCGGTCGACATGGACTCGCGCACCTTCAGGGTGTCGATGACGGCGCCGGAAGTCGCCCGTCCGTTGACGGAGCAGACCGTCGAAGTCAAGATCGAGGGCGGCCCGAAAGAGCCGGTCTACCTGACCCTCGCCGCGGTGGATGAAGGCATCCTGCAGCTCACCAAGTTCAAGTCGCCGGACCCGGTCGCCTACTATTTCGGCCGCAAGGCACTCGGCGTCGAACTTCATGACGACTACGGCCGCTTGCTTGATCCCAACATGGGCCTGCCGGCCGAAGTCCGCGTCGGCGGCGACCAGCTTGGAGGCGAAGGCCTCACCGTCGTGCCGACGAAATCTGTTGTCCTCTTCTCGGGCCTGGTCGAGGTCGGCCGCAACGGGAAAGCCAAGATCCCTCTCGACCTTCCGGAATTCAACGGCGAACTGCGCCTGATGGCGGTGGCCTGGTCGCAGACCGGTCTCGGCTCTGCGGACCAGAAGATGAAGGTGCGCGACCGCGCACCGGCCGATCTCGTGATGCCGCGTTTCCTCGCCCCCGGTGATGAAGCGGTGATCACAGCCTCCATCGACAACGTCGAACTCGCCGCGGGCCAGTTCGTCGCCAAGGTAGCTGGCGGTCAGCAGGTCAGTGTTGCGGCTGCGCAGATGACCCGCACGCTCAAACAGGGCCAACGCGCCGACATTCCGGTCGGTGTGGCGGCCAAGAGCGAAGGCATTTCGCCGCTGCGCCTCGAAGTGTCCGGACCGGACAAGTATTCGGTGTCCCGCAACTACGAGATCCAGACCCGCTCGCCTTACTTGCCGGAATCGCGCGCCACGACCCAGCTGATGCGTCCGGGCGACTCGTTCAGTATCGGAAATGATGTGCTGAAAGGGTATGTGCCTGGTTCGGTGGATGTGGCCGTCGGCTTCTCGCCGATCCCGGTGGATCCGGGCACGCTCTATGCGTCGCTGGACCGCTATCCCTATGGCTGCACCGAGCAGCTCACCAGCCGCGCGTTGCCGCTCGTCTATGCCGAGCAGCTGGTCACGATGGGGGCCAAGGGCTCGCGCGACAATGCCCGCGACAAGGTGCAGGTTGCCCTCAACACCGTCCTCAACCGTCAGGGTGCGGATGGTGCCTTCGGCTTGTGGCGGGAAGGCGACGGCTATGCCACCCCCTGGCTCGGTGCCTATGCGACCGATTTCGTCTACCGCGCCAAGCAGGCCGGCTATTCGGTTCCGGACGAGGCGCTGACGCGGGCCTATGGCGCGCTGCGCAGCGTTGCCAGCGGCGATGCCTGGCGGGTCTACGGCTACGATACGGATGTCTATGAGGGCCCATACTCGACCGACACCCAGCGCCAGATGATGTATCGCTCGTCGGCGTATGCGCTCTACGTGCTCGCCAAGGCGGGGCAGGCGGACATTTCCCGCCTGCGCTACATGCACGACCGCGAACTCGACGCCATCGACAGTCCGCTGGCGCGTGCCCATATCGGCGCTGGCCTTGCCTATCTCGGCGACCGGGCCCGTGCGGCCTCGGCCTTCAAGTCAGCCGAATCCAAGCTCGGCTACAAGAACTCGGGCGACTATTACCAGACGCCTCTGCGCGACCTCGCGGGCATTCTCGCCCTCGCGGCCGAAGCCCAGCTGCCGGAAACGGTCGAGCGTCTCGCCACCCGTCTCGGCAAGGATGTGCCGGACGCCTCCAGCCTCACGACGCAGGAGAAGTCCTACATGCTGCAGGCGGTCAACGCGCTGACGCAGGGCGAAGACCTGCTGCAGGTCGGCGTCACCGGCCTCGGGGCGGGCAATGACAACCAGCGCCAGTACATGCTGAGCGAGGCCCAGGCCGCGACCGGTGTCAGCTTCAAGCTCAATGCCAAGGCGCCGGTCTTCCGGACCGTGCTGGTCACCGGTGCGCCGGCCTCCGCGCCGCCCGCCGTGTCGTCGAAACTGAAAGCCGACAAGCAATTCTACACGATGTCAGGCGCGCCGGTGAAACTCGACCAGGTGCGCCAGGGCGACAAGTTCGTCGTCGGCCTCACGGTCTCGCCGGATGAGAAACGCCTCAACCCGGTCATCGTGGCAGATCTTCTGCCCGCCGGCTTCGAGATCGAGACCGTGCTGCGTGTCGCCGATGCCCGCGTCGTCGAGTATGACTGGTACAGCGGCACCGACCGGGTCCGAGAAGGTGCCTTTGCCTTCCTCGGCACGATCACGCAGGCCCAGACCGCCCAGGCACAGGACGACCGGTTCGTGGCTGCCGTGAACGTCTACGACAAGCCGGTCACGCTGGCCTATGTCGTGCGCGCCGTCACGCCCGGTACGTTCGCGATGCCCGGCGTGGTGGCGGAAGACATGTACCGGCCGGAAGTGTTCGCACGCTCCGCACCCGGACGGGTCACCATCCTCGCCGCGCAGGGCACTGCCGGCGGCAAGTAGGAAACAGGGGAGCGCAGCGTGCGTGTGGCCGGGTATTTGGCCAGTTCCTGGGCCAGGCTCAAATCCTTCGCCGGATCTGTCGCCTGGCCGCGCCGTCTCATCGCCGGCCTTGCGGCCGGCCTTGCGGCGGTACTGCTGATTGACGCCGTCTTCCCGCCGCCGCTGACGCGTGCCCATGTCAATTCCGTGCTGGTGACAGACCGGCTCGGCAAACCGCTCCGGGCATTCGCCGCGCCCGATGGCCGCTGGCGGTTCGCCGTCCGGCTCGAAGAAATCGATCCCGCTTTCATCGACGCGCTCGTGCGGGTCGAGGACAAACGCTTCTGGTCGCACCATGGGACGGACTGGTCGGGCATGGTGCGCGCCGCCATCGACAGCGCGGCGGCGGGCCGCATCGTTTCCGGCGGGTCCACCATCACCATGCAGACCGCCCGGATGCTGGAGCCGCGCGATCGCAACATCGGCTCGAAATTCATCGAGATGTGGCGCGCCAATCAGCTGGAACGGCGCTTCACGAAGGAGGAAATCCTCGAACTCTACCTCACGCTCACGCCCTATGGCGGCAACCTCGAAGGCGTGCGCGCAGCCAGCTGGAGCTATTTCGGGCATGAGGCAGACCGTCTGTCTTCGGATGAAATCGCGCTGCTCATCGCTCTGCCGCAATCGCCTGAAGTGCGCCGCCCGGACCGCCGTCCGGAACAGGCGAAGAAGGCGCGCGACTGGGTGGCCACCAAACTTGCCGCCTACGGGGTCTTTGCGCCGGTCGAGGCCGAGGAAGTCGCCGCATTGCCGGTGCCACCGCGCCGGCTCGATTTCCCGGACCAGGCCTGGCACGGCGCAGACGCCGTATTGTCGAGCGGGCACCGCGAAGATGTCCGCGCCACTCTGGATGCCGGGCTGCAGGCTGAACTCGAGCGCATCGCGCTGACCCGCGCCGAAGCGGAGGGCGCCGATGTGCAGGTCTCAGCCATCGTCGTGCATATTCCTACCCGCGCTGTGCGCGCGCTGGTCGGCTCGGCCTCGCGCGACCGGGCAGGGGGCTGGATCGATCTGACCAACCGGGCCCGCTCGCCGGGCTCCACGCTGAAGCCCTTCATCTATGGTCTCGCGTTTGATGACGGCATTGCCTCGCCGGATACGCGCGTCGAAGACGTGCCGCGCACATTTGCGGGCTACCAGCCGGAAAACTTCGACCGGATGTTCCGCGGTGATGTGCGGATTTCAGACGCGCTCCAGCATTCCTTGAACATTCCCGCCGTGCTCATGCTGGACCGGATCGGAGCGGAGCGTTTTTCCGCCCAGCTGGCGATGGCCGGCGCCCGCCCGCGCTATACCGGCGCGGCCAGCCATGATGCCGGTCTTGCGCTGGCACTCGGCGGCGCGGGGCTCACCGCGCGTGAGCTGGCAATCCTCTACGCCGCATTGGGCGATGGCGGAATTGCCAAGCCGCTGGTCTGGCGCGCCGATGAAGAACGTGTCAGCTTCGAAGATCCCGGCCGCCGCCTGCTTGGCGAGGCGAGCGCGGAAGAAATCCTGCAGATACTCAGGGGCTCGCCAGCACCGGCGGGCCGCATGCCCGGCAGCCTGACGCGCGACGCGCCG
>JBGSKU010000385.1:0-2426 GCA_041741055.1 Hyphomonas sp. | reverse complement strand
GGACGCCTCGCTCCTGGAAGAAGTGGTCGAGCGAACGACGCAGCGACGTGTTTGCCGTCGGAAGCAGGAGCGGGGCGCCGTCGAGGAGCTGCGGAAATCGCTTGCCGCGCCCGGGCGTCAGCCTCCTCCACTTGCCCGCGCCAGGATCGCCCGGCCGTGGCGGCTGCAAAGAATATCTCGCCCGGCGTCCGCTCCGGATAGGCCGCACGGTAGGCGGCCACGACCGTACCCGGATCAATATCGCACCGCATGTGCCGCGCCAGTGCGCCCGGCAGCTCCTCCCAGCCAAGATCGAACATCTCCGGCTCCCGGCGTCCGATCAGCGTGCGCGTCTCATCCAGCGTGTTGCCGAGGATCATCGGAATTCGGGCGGATTGCGCAGGCGCATCCGGCCAGAACGGGTGGCGCGTCAGCATCCGCTCGTCCAGTACGGGACCAAAATACAGACCCTGCGTTTCGTCCAGCGGATCGCGCGCACCGAGCGCTTCGACGATTCGCGCAGCCGGCAATTCTGCAATGGCACTCGGCCGCTTCGCGTCGATCTTGAGCGCTTCAAGCAGGGTGCGTGCACGCCGCTCGGCATGCAGCGGCCCGGACGCGGTCACCTGCTGACCGCTCATCGTCGCGGCCGAATGGAACAGGCCCGCCGCCGCCGGTGATGCCATCATCGTCGCGATCTTGGCGCCGCCGCCAGACTGGCCGAACACCATCACGCGGCCGGGATCGCCGCCGAACGCCGCCGCATTCTCCCGCACCCATTCGAGTGCCAGCACCAGATCCCACTGACCGGCATTCCCGGAATCCGGGAACATGCCCGGCATCAGCGGTTCGAGGTAGAGATAGCCGAACGCATTGAGCCGGTGGTTGACCGTGATCACCACGACATCGTGCCGGGCCGCCAGCCGCGTGCCATCATACAAATCGTCGGAGCCGGAGCCCGAATTGTAGGCGCCGCCATGGATGTAGAACATCACCGGCCGCAGACCGCCATCGCCCAGCCCCGGCGTCCAGACATTCAGGAACAGGCAGTCTTCTGATTGCCTGTCGTCACCACCGCGCTGAGGCGCCGAGGCGCCATAGCCGGTCGCCGATTGAACCTCCGTCCACGGAACAGGCCGCTTCGGCCTGGCAAACCGCGTGGTGGCCGTATCGGCGCCGTAGCGCACGCCGCGAAACACGTTGATGCCATCCTGCACAAATCCGCGCACCGGTCCGCTGGTCGTGACCAGCACCGGATCGCCGGTTCCGGCGCGCGCAAAGCCTGCCATCGGCGCCATCGCCGCCGTCAGCAGAAGGTGGCGCCGGTTCATGTGCATGGCGCGCCCTCGGATTTCGTGCCCAGCACGCGGCAGCGCCATTCCGGATAGTCCCGGTCCAGCAGCGTTGAGGCCCAGTTGCCATACCAGTTGTATCCGGTCCGCCGCTCCGGATCGACCTGATCATATCGCGCCACGCGCACACCGTCCCGGTTGGCCAGCACCGGTGTGTTGTCGGCGATATCGTAGAAACGCGCCCACAAAGGCGGCGCGCCGGGATCCTCCACCAGCCTGCGATCAAAGTCGGCATTGTGGTAGGGATAAGACTGAACCGTATCCAGCTGCACCGTCTCGAGACGCCACCCGTCGATCTGCACGGCGCGCAACCAATCGGCCGCGCCTGTAACGCTGGCGATCACCTCCGGCGAGGGGCTCTCGATCGACATCAGGTAGTCGAGGATCGCGACCGTTTCCTGTGAAACGATGGCGGTCAGCTCGAAGGTCCGCCCGCCCATCGGCGCCAGGGTTTCCGGATCATACTGTCCCGCCCAGCCCGTCAGCGTGTCACCCTGGCGTACCTGGAGGCGCAGAAGGCAATCTTCGCCGCGCGCCAGCGCAGCCTTCGCCGTGGCGCGCGTGCCGGCGTCAAACGCATCGAACGGCGCCCGGGCTTCGGAAATTCGCCGCAACAGCGTCAGCGGCCCGGAGAACACTTCATCTGCGACCGTCAGACGCGACTGGTACACCGCCTGCGCCGGAACGCTGTGCGGCCACCCGCCGCAAGTCTCGAACTGGTAGCGCAAAAGGTAATCCAGCCCGCGCGCAGCGCCCTCGCGATACTGCGGTTCACCGGTCAGCGCGAAGGCACCCATCAGGTATTCGATCTGTGTAAAGACGTTCCGGTTATCGAAACTGCCTTGCGACTCGCCCTTTTCCGCCAGCAGCTGCGTCACATCCCCGGCGCTCATCAGTTGCAGCGGATCGCGGTTCTGGATCCAGCCCCCATGATCGCGCTGCATCAGCAGGAGATTGTCAGCAATAGCCCGGACATCGCCTTCCGCGTGGCGCGGATAGTCGCTGCCCCGCTTCAGCTGCCAGTGATGCACCGCGTCGTCGAACCCGCTGACCGAAAGTCCGTCCGCCCCCGCCGGCCCGGCGAGGGCGAGCCCC
>JBGSKU010000384.1:0-4587 GCA_041741055.1 Hyphomonas sp. | reverse complement strand
GGCGGACAGCACGGCATAGCCGGCAAGGCCGCCGGCCGCCTGCTGCAGGCCGAAGGCGGAAGAGAAGATCATCCCGAAGGCGTGCGGCAGTTCCTGGACGTTCAGGCCGAGCACGACCAAGCACATCGAAACATAGACGATCGCCATCGCCGGCACGAGTTTCTCGGCGACGCTGCCGATCGACTTGATCCCGCCGATGATGATGACGAACACCAGCGCCGCAACGATCACGCCGATCAGCCAGGTCGGCGCGTTGATGCCAAAGGGGCTGAGTTCGGCAACGATATTCTGGGTCATGCCGTTGGCCTGGACCATGCCGCCGGTCGCCGTCGCAGACAGGATCGTGCCGATACAGAAGAGGATCGCCAGGAGCTTCCAGTGCTTACCCAAGCCGTTGGTGATGTAGTACATCGGTCCGCCATTCAGGCGGCCATATTCATCGCGTTCGCGATACTTGATGGCCAGCGAGCTTTCGGCAAAGGCCAGTGCCATGCCGAAGATGGCGGTGATCCACATCCAGAACACGGCGCCGGGTCCGCCTAGCGTGATGGCGGTGGCCACGCCGACAATATTGCCGGTGCCGACCTGGCCCGACAGGGCCGTCGTCAGCGCCTGGAACGGCGTGATCGCGCTCGGGTCACCATTGCCCTTGCGACCGGCCCAGACCTCGCCCATCGCAGGCAACAGGCGCAGCACCGGGCGAAAGCCGATCCGGATCATGAAAAACAGGCCGGTGCCCAGCAACAGCACGGCAATCGGCCCGAACGGCAGGATAGACTGGCCGTCCCATTCGCCGGCCCAGATGAAGCCGCTGACATTGTTCACGCCGTGCTCCAGCGCTGGATAGATGGTTTCGAACATGTGTGAGGGCCTCCCCGGCGCCAATCGTGTCAATTTGGGGGCACCCTAACCGCGTTTGCCCGCGTGTGAAGGCGTTCATTGCCGTGAGGCCGGTCGTGTGGCGGAAGGTTCTTTCAGCCTGCCCGCATTTGAGGCATAAGCCGCCCGATGAGTGCTGCTCCCGACGCCAAGCCGTTGAAGGGCCTGTTTATCAGGACCCACGGTTGCCAGATGAACGTTTATGATTCCGAGCGCATCCGCGATGTGCTGAGGCCGCTCGGCTATGCGCCGGTGGACGCGCCCGAAGGCGCTGACCTCGTGGTGATCAACACCTGCCACATCCGCGAAAAGGCGACCGAGAAGGTCTATTCCGAACTTGGCAAGCTGAAGCGCATGAAAGAGGCGTCCGGCGGGCGCATGACCATCGCGGTCGCGGGCTGCGTGGCGCAAGCTGAAGGCGCCGAGATCATCCGCCGTCAGCCTGCGGTCGATCTCGTGCTCGGCCCGCAGGCCTATCACAAGCTTCCGGAGATGATCGCCCGCGCCAGCCGCGCGGTCGGCGACCGGCTCGAAACCGAGTTCGACACGGTCGAGAAATTCGACGCGCTGCCGAAAACGCGCGATCCGGACGGCCCGACAGCTTTTGTCTCTGTGCAGGAGGGTTGCGACAAGTTCTGCACCTTCTGCGTCGTGCCCTACACGCGAGGCGCCGAGATTTCGCGCAATGTTGATGATGTCGTGGCCGAAGTGCGCGACCTTGCGGGCAAGGGGGTGCGCGAAATCACGCTGCTCGGTCAGAACGTCAACGCCTTCCACGGGCCTGCTCCGCGCCTCGAGGGCGGCGCGGACTGGACGCTCGGCCAGCTCGTGCGCCATATCGCGAAGATCGGCGGCGTCGAGCGAATCCGCTACACGACCAGCCATCCGCGCGACATGGACGATGACCTGATCGCCGCGCATGGCGATACACCCGCCATGATGCCTTTCCTGCATCTGCCGGTTCAGTCGGGCTCCGACCGGATCCTGAAGGCGATGAACCGCGGCCACACGGCAGACCAGTACCGGGACATCATCGCCCGCGTCCGTGCCGCCCGTCCAGAAATTGCGATTGCGTCGGATTTCATCGTCGGCTTCCCGGGCGAGTCCGATGCCGACTTCGAGGCGACGATGCAGCTCGTACGCGATATCGATTACGCGATCGCCTATTCGTTCAAATACTCTTCCCGCCCGGGCACGCCCGCGGCCGAGATGGCGCTGCATGTGCCCGAGGACGTGAAGGACCAGCGCCTGCAGGCCCTGCAGGCGTTGCTGCGCGATCAGCAGACGGCGTTCAACCAGGCCCAGATCGGCCGCACGATTCCTGTTCTCGTGACAGGCAAGGGGCGCAATGAAGGTCAGATGCACGGCCGCTCGCCCTATCTGCAGGCGGTCCATTTCGATGGCACCGACGCCCAGCTGAACCAGCTCGTCGATCTCAAGATTGTCGGCGCCAGCCTCAATTCCCTCACCGGCGAGCTTGTCCGGGTCCGCGAGCCCGCTCAGTGAGCGCGAAACGTCCGCCGGCGCCCGAGACCGTAAGCCGTGTCTACCCGGTCAACCAGGCCGAGCGCCTGCGCGACCTTTGCGGCCCGCACCATCGAAACCTCACCCTGCTGGAGACGCGGCTGAAGCAGTTCGGCCTGCGCGCCGAAAGCCAGGGCGGCGGCATCCGTCTGGATGGCACCGAGGAAGGCGTGTCGATGGCCGAAGCGGCGTTGGCCGAATTCGAACGGCGCCTGCGCAACGGATCGGAAGCCAGCGAGATGGAGCTTGATGGTGCGCTTCAGGCGGCGTTGTCGCCGTCGCAATCCTTCAACGCCCTGAAAGGCTTGCGCAAACCGGTCACCGCGATGACGCGCGGCCAGGCGCGCTATATCGAACTCTTGTCCCAGCCGGACAATGCGCTGGTCTTTGGCGTCGGTCCCGCCGGAACCGGCAAGACCTTCCTCGCAGTGGCCACGGGGGTTGCAGAGTTGCAGGCCGGCCTGCGCCAGCGCCTGATCGTCACGCGTCCGGCGGTCGAGGCCGGCGAGAAGCTCGGCTTCCTGCCCGGTACGCTGGAGGAGAAGGTCGATCCCTACATGCTGCCAATCTGGGACTCGCTGCGCGAGCTGATGGGTCAGGAACAGATGGAACGGCGCATGACGCGCGGAGAGATCGAAGTGGCGCCCATCGCCTTCATGCGCGGGCGTACACTCAAGAATGCCTTCGTCATTGTCGATGAAGCGCAGAACACGACCGTGGCGCAAATGAAAATGGTGCTGACCCGGCTTGGCCGCGACAGCCGCATGGTGGTCACGGGCGACCCGGACCAGGTCGACCTTCCCGGCAATCAGCCTTCCGGCCTCAAGCACGCGCTGAAGATCCTCGAACGGGTCGAAGGCATCGTCACCCACCGCCTGACCGCCGCGGACGTTGTGCGTCATGGCCTCGTCAGCCGGATCATCGATGCCTATGCCGCGGCAGGCGAGAGCTGAGCGCGGCCATGATTGACCTTGCCTTGATCGTGGAAGGGGAGGCCTGGCCCGCCCTGGGCGATCTTGACAGCCTCTCGCGGCGCGCCTTTGCCGCAGCCGCCACCGAGGAACCTGCCGAGGGGCTCGTCTCCCTGCTGCTGACCGATGATACGGAACTGCAGCAGCTGAACCGCGACTTCCGCGGCAAGGACAAGCCGACCGATGTATTGTCCTTTCCCGCGCTGCCGATGGACAGGCCTCTGCTCGGCGACATCGCCGTGGCCCATGGGGTGGCGGCGCGCGATGCAGCCCTCCAGGGCAAAAAGCTGGAGGATCATCTCGCTCATCTGCTCATTCACGGTTATCTTCACCTTCTCGGACACGACCATGAAACGCCCCACGAGGCGGCGGTGATGGAGGCGAAGGAGATCCGGGCGCTTGCCTCGCTCGGTATAGCCAATCCCTATCTGCTCTGCGACACAGGCCCCAATGAGTGATTCTGATTCCTCCGACGCCCCGTCTTCCGGCCGAATACGCGGTCTCTTCGGGTTCCGCCGCAAGCCGACAGCGGCTGAAACCGCTGCCGTGGCCGAAGCGGCAAAGGAAGACGGCGCCCCCCAGGTCATGCGCCTCGGCCTCGCCGAGTTCGAGAAGCTGCGCGTCTTCGACGTGATGGTCCCACGCGCCGAGATCAAGGCCGTCGAGGCCGGCACGGAGTTTCCGGATCTCCTGAAAGTCTTTGCCGAAGTCACCCATTCGCGCCTGCCGGTGTTCCGTGAGACGCTCGATGACCCCATCGGCTTCGTGCACATCAAGGATGTGGTCAGCGAACTCGCCAAGGACGCTCCGCCGCCCAAGCGCCCGCTCGAACGCCTGCACCGCGAAGTGCTCTATGTCCCGCCGTCGATGAAGCTCACAGACCTGCTCGTGAAGATGCAGGCGACGCGCATCCATCTCGCGCTGGTCGTGGATGAGTATGGCGGAACGGACGGCCTCGTGTCGCTGGAAGATCTCGTCGAGGTGATCGTCGGCGACATCGAGGACGAGCATGATGATGACGATCCGATGTTCATCCGCCGTAGTGCCCGGATCTGGGAAGTCGATGCGCGGATGGAGGTCGAGGAATTCGCGGAAGAATCGGGCATCGATCTCGGTCTCACCGACAGCGATGCTGAAATCGATACGCTGGGCGGCATTGCCGTCGCGCTGGCCGGGAAGGTTCCGCTGCGCGGCGAGGTGCTGCGCCACCCCG
>JBGSKU010000383.1:0-6856 GCA_041741055.1 Hyphomonas sp. | reverse complement strand
CAAGGCGCTCACCGATGCGGGCCGGGCCTGCGTCAGTGAGCTGGCCGCCTTCATCGTCGCGGAGACGGCAAAGGTGGAGTAGGCGGGTTCAGGCCGTGGCCGCTGAGGTCTTGGTGTGCCAGGTGCGCAGCACAGCCGCGACTGCTACGATGGAGGCCACCGTTGGCACCGGCCAGGGCGATAGCGGCGTGGCCAGGCAGGCGACGCCCGCGACGAGCAGGATCACTGACGGCGCGCCGGTCTGGTGAAACCGGTCCCGGATGAACCAGAGGCCCGCAAAATAAGCGCCCACGGAAACCGCGATCAGCCAGTGCCCGGCGGCAAGAGCCACGTCGGCATGATGGGTGAGCACATCCGTCAAAACGCCAAAGCCTGCGCCGGTCGCGGCAGCGCTGGCAAAGATCAGGAAGTGGCCATAACCCCAGACGAACGTGCGGGCTGGTGCGCGGCTCTGAAGGTGGTCTTCCCGGCCGAAATAGACCCACCACATGCTGAAGGTGACGATCAAAGCGCCGAGAGCGGTGGTCAACAGCGCGCCGTCCAGGCTGCCATGGCCCTGCGCGTTAAAGACTGCGCCTGACGTTGCGAGCAGCATTTCGCCGAGCACGATGATGTTGAGCAGGCCATAGCGCTCAATGATGTGGTGCCGGTGCCATGGCGTCATGCCGGGCCGCTCTGCCCAGATCGGCACGGCGAGTTCCAGCAGCATGCCGACGCCATAAAGCGCGAGCATCAGCGGCCCCCATTCCCAGAACACCCCCAGCAGAAGGATCCAGTAGACCTGAGTAACGGCAATGCCGCCCGCATAGCGCAGGCAAGTGGCGCGGTTGTGCGTGCCCTCGCCCGCCGCTGCGAGCCAGAGCGAAACCATCGCCAGTCGCATGATCACGTAGCCTGCCAGGATGAGGCCCGGTTCATGCGAATGGAAGAACTCCCGAATGCCGGCCGCCATGACCAGTGCGCCGGCCAAGAACGTTAAAGTCGCGAGCTTGAACATGAGGCTGTCATCGTCATAGGCCGACGCGAACCACGTGTAGTTCATCCATGCCCACCAGATGCCGAAGAAGGCGAGCAGGAAAGTGATGCCCCCTTCCTTCGCGTGGCCGTCTGCAACCGCGTGGTGCAGGCCCGCCGCAGCGGCCGCAATGGCAATCACCGAGGCAAGGTCCACGAACAGTTCAAGCGGCGTCGCCGCGCGGTGTGTTTCGCCGGGATCGCGCTGTGCGAGTGATGGCATAGTCTGGCCCCCTGATCAGAGAGGCCATGACTAAATAGCGTTTGCGGGCGAGACAACCCCGGGTGAAACGGCGGTGCGCCAAGGGTGCCGCCTTTGGGCCTAGCCCTTTTTCATGGGGCAGGTGTTGATGCCCAGGAGGCTGTAGACCGGGCAGGTGCCGACAAGGCCGGTGATCAGCGGCACAAGGCCGACCCAGCCCCAGACCGCCTTGGGTCCGACGAATACGAGGCTGATCAGCACGAGGCCTGCAATCACGCGCAGGGCGCGGTCGAGGGTGCCTTCATTGGTCTTGAACATGGTGGTCTCCTTTGTTGATGGGAACACCTTAGGCCTGCCCGGCCAATGCGTCGGTGACTAAGTCACCGAACCGGCGGCTTTCCTTTGCAGCGCAGCTCTCGCCCGCAGCGTCACCTTTCCGCGCGACAGGCCGACCAGGCCGGCCCGTTCGAACCGGGCCAGCTGGCGGCTGACAACCTCGCGGGCCGAACCGATCTCGGCAGCGAGCGCGTCATGCGTCAGGTGCACGTCATCCTGCGCGTCGGCGCGGGCCAGAAGCGCCTCGGCGAGGCGTGCTTCGATACTGGCCGAGGCGAGTGATTCCACCAGGTGTTCGAAATCGGCAAACCGGTGTGCCACGGCCGTGAACACGCGGCGGCGGAAGTCCGGATCCTCCGCCAACCGCCGCTCGTATTCCGCGGGCGGGATCAGCTCGCCCTTGAGTTCGGTTTCGGCCACGCCCTCCGCGGAATAGACCCGCCCCTCGGCGAGGCAGGTGAAGGTCTGAAGGCAGACATCGCCGGGCTGAACACGGTAGAGCACGATCTCGCGCCCGCCCGGGCTGGTCAGCGACACCCGGATACAGCCTTCCGCCAGCACCACGAACCCCGAACAGGTATCGTCCGGGCGGAACAGCACCGTGCCCGCCGGACAGGCCAGCGGCCGGGCACCCGAGGAAAGCGGCGTGTCGATTGTCATTACACCATCATGAAAAAGGGCGGCCTGCCAGGCAAGCCGCCCCTTGAGGTCAAATCGTCCGGATCCGCCTTAGCCGGCCTTCATCTCGTCGAAGGCGAGGTCCTTGTCGACGCGCACGTCCTGCGGCAGGCCCAGCACGCGCTCGGCAATGATGTTGCGCAGGATCTCGTCCGTGCCGCCCGCAATGCGCAGGCCCGGCGCCCACATGAAGCTCTGCTGGAAGATTGCATCGGCCGGCATCCGGTCCGGCTCATTGATGATGCCGTAATGGTCCTGCATCTCGATGGCCGAGTTGCAGATGTCCTGCAGGTGGTTGGCCGTAATGATCTTGCCGATCGAGTTTTCCGGTCCCGGCGTTTGGCCACGCGACAGCGCGGTCATCGTGCGGAACTTGGTCAACTTGTAGCCTTGCGCGGCGACATACCAGTCCGCGAGCTTCTCGCGGAAGGCCTGGTCGCCCATCGTGCCGGCATCCTTGGCGTAGGCCATGATCTCGCCCCAGTCCGGGCCGGGTGAACCGCCGACCGCAAGGCGTTCGTTCATCAGCGTCACGAGGGCCACTTTCCAGCCCGCACCGACTTCGCCGAGCCGGTCCGTGTCCGGGATGCGCACGTCCGTAAAGTAGACTTCGTTGAACTCGCGTCCGCCGGACGCCTGATGGATCGGGCGCACTTCAACGCCGGGCTGTTTCATGTTCACGATGAACATGGTCAGGCCCTTGTGCTTGGGCACTTTCGGGTTTGTGCGCACCAGCAGGATGCCGAAATCGGAATAGTGGGCGCCCGAGGTCCAGACCTTCTGGCCGTTGATCACCCAATGGTCGCCGTCCTTGACCGCCTTGGTCTTGAGGCCAGCGACGTCCGAGCCGGCCGAAGGTTCGGAGAAGAGCTGGCACCAGATTTCCTCGCCGAAGAGGGCCTTCTGGACATAGCGTTTCTTGTGCTCATCCGAGCCGAAAGCGATCACGGTCGGGATGCACATGCCGAGGCCAATGGCGAACGGGCCGGTCGGCGCGTCGAACTTGCCCTCTTCCTGACCCCAGATGACGGCTTCCATCGAGGTGCCGCCGCGTCCGCCCCATTCCTTCGGCCAGGTGATCTGGGCGAACTTGTTCTCGGCCTTGGTCCGCTGCCAATCCTTGGCGCGCTTCAGGGCCGACTCGCCGGAGCCTGCCCGCGGGCGGGCGCCGGATTTCGGCTCCAGGTGTTTCGAGAGGAAGTCATGCGCTTCCTTGCGGAAGGCGGCTTCGGCGGGCGTGTCATTGAAGTCCATGTCGGTCTCCGTTCTTCAAGGGGCAGAGGGTTGGTTACGGCCGGCGGGGCCGGTCAGATCGTGGTAAAAATATTTTTGTGTGAACGCTTGCTGACAAGTGTCCGCCATATTCCATCCCGAATTGGGGCGTCGTATGAGCTTCGTGCGCCGGGGTGACGAGCGATGGGCTCCCGCCCGCGGCGCAGTAGAAAGGGACACTCTCTCATGTCGAAGATTCTTGCGCACACCCGCCGCATTGCTGCCGCCTCGGCGGCTTCCATGCTCATTGCCGGTCTGGCGCATGCAGGCGTCGAGCTCAAAATGGGCGGCGACAAGGTTCCGGCGACAGCCGTCACGTTCAGCGTGTCGCAGCAGCCGGTTTACGACCCGATCACCTACATTCCGGTCGAGCCGGCCAAGACCAGCCTCTATGCAGGCGGCATCTACGTCACCCGCAACTTCGACTCGTCCTCGGTCAAGGTCATCAAGCACATCGTTGGCGGCGCGGCCGTTCCCGCTGTCGAGATCACCATCACGACGGATGGCTCTGCCGACAAGCAAGTCTGGACGCTCACCGACGCGGTGCTGAACAACTACTCGACCTACACGGGCGAGAATTCGCAGGTCGTCGAGAATTTCGACATCACCTACAAGACCGCCAAGCTTGAAGTGTACACAGGCGGCGCCACCAAGCCGACCGACACGGTCACCTGGGAAGCGCCCCCGCCGGTCGTCTATACCGGCGAATAGGCCAGCACGCTGCGGGCGGCGGGAGAGATCCCGCCGTCCGATCCGTGCCGGGGGGGTGGCCTCAGGCCGCATTCTTCGCCTCAAGCGCGCGCACCAGTTTCTCTTTCCAGACCTTGGGCGAGCCCGCTTGCACCGCCAGCAGCTTGGCGCGGCGATAATACAGGTGGCAGTCGACTTCCCAGGTGAAGCCCATGCCGCCATGCGTCTGGATGTTCTCCTTCGAAGCAAACCAGAAGGCCTCCGATGAGGCCACACGCGCCGCTGCGGCGGCTTCCGGCAGCTCAGCGGCGTCCGTCGACAGGGCCCAGGCGCCATAATAGGCGTTCGACCGGGCGACCTCGTTCTTCACGTACATGTCCGCCAGCTTGTGCTTGATGGCCTGATTGCCACCGATCGGGCGGCCGAAGGCGTAGCGGTTCTTGGCATACTCGTTGGCCATGTCGAGGCAGACCGACGCGCCGCCCAGCTGTTCGAAGGCGATCAGCACCGCCGCACGGTCCAGCAGCTCCGCGTTCAGCCGTTCGCCCTCGCCCTTGGCGCCCAGGCGCTCGGCCGGCACGGCGTCGAACTGGATTTCGGCATGGCTGCGGGTCGGGTCGATCGTCTGCACCGTCTTGCGCGTGACGCCCTTGGCCGACAGGTCGACCAGAACCAGAACGAGGTCCTTGCCCTCTTTCGCCAGCACCACAGCGTGTGTGGCGATGTCACCATCGGTCACCGGGATCTTGGTGCCGGAGATCGTCTTGCCGTCGAAGGTGGTGCGCAGGTTGGAGGCGTCCGGATGGCCCGGGCCTTCCGAAGCCGCGTAGGCGCCGATCACTTCACCGGCGGCGATCCGGGGCAGGATCGCGGCTTTCTGCTTTTCGCTGCCGCCCAGCTTCACCGCTTCGGTTAGGAAATAGGCGGTCGAGGCGAATGGCGCCGGCGCAATCGCCCGGCCCATCTCTTCGGCCAGCACGCACATTTCCAGCATGCCAAGGCCGAGACCCCCATGCTCTTCCGGAATGGCGGCGCCCAGCCAGCCCATCTCGCCGACCTTCTTCCAGAGGTCCTTGTGATAGGCGACCGTGTCGTCGTTCAGCACCTTGCGGACTTCCGATGTCGGGCTCTCGGCCGACAGGAATTTCCGGGCTTCCCCGGCGAGGTACTTCTGGTCTTCAGAGAAATCAAAGTTCATGGCGCGTTTGGCTCCCCGTCGCCGCTATGGGCGTTCACGTTATCTCGGATGAGGGGGAGAATATCGCACTTTACGCGCGCGGAAAGCCGTTACCCAGCGGCAATGGCGCCGCGTCACTCGATTGAATTTCAACGTTTCCGTTCACCTCGTGGGCAGGTTCTCATGCGATCATGCCTGCTGGTTGAGGAGACGCACATGGCGAAGGCCCTGTTCCACAAATCGCAGCGCGTGTTCGTGAAGCCGGTCGGCACCTGGGCGGTCATCGAATCCGTCGTTCCCCACTGGGTGAAGGACGTCAACGAACCTTTGCGCATCACCTATGATTGCGGCCTCGGCCGGCCGTTTCACGCCCATGAACTCGTGTCGGAGCAGGCGGTCCACAACCAGAACCGCATCGTCGACGGCGATGAGGACATGATGCTGGAGCACTGGCACATCGACCGGCGCACCATCAAATGGCGCCCCAGCGAGTTCGGCGTCACGCTGGCCAATCCCGGCACCTATCCGGTGATCGCCACGGACGAGAGCACCTCCGGCGGCTGGCGCGTGACCGGCGGCGAGTATGACCGAGACCCGCAGCGCATCGAACACGAAGCGCGGATGATCGTTCATACGCCGGATCTGATGCGCGTGGCGCGACGCATTGCCGAATACGCTTCGGATCATCCGGACAGCTTCCCGGGCGAGCTGAAACCGGTCGCCCAGACCTGCGCCTTCATCCTGCGCAACGTCTACCGTCTCGACGAGGAAATCACCGTCGCGGCGGAATGATCACACCCGCCGCGTGCGGGCGATCACCCAGATCAGGAACACACCCGCTCCGGCGCCGAGCGCGTTGGCCAGGGCATCGGCCGGCGAGCCTTCCCGTCCGGTTCCGGCCAGCGTCTGTGCGATCTCCAGTCCGCCGCCATAGAGCGCCGTGAGGGCCCAGGCGGCGACGCGCCTCGGGCTGAACCACATCGCCACCGGCACCGCCAGCATCGCATAGGCTGCGAAGTGGCGGATCTTGTCGGATATCTGCGGCGCCGGCGCGTCGCCCGGCGGCACAAGCGAGAAGTAGCCGATCAGCACCGCCAACAGCACGGCGATGATCAGAGCAGCGCGCCGGATCGCCGGCGGGTAGGGCAACTCGTACGGGTTCATGCCGCCTCCTTTGCCAGCCCGGACCTGTGCGGACAACAACCCTCGACGGCTCCGCCGCACCCCTATATTCCTCGGCGTCATCTTCAGGCAGAGCAGGAGCCCCAACATGCGGACGGAAACACCGGTAGCGGTCAAGCTCCAGGATTACACGCCCTATCCCTTCACGCTCGATGCGGTGGATCTGCACTTCGATCTCGGCGCCGAAACAACCATCGTGAAGGCGCGCCTGTCGATCACGCCGCTCGGCACGGGCCCGATGCGGCTCGAGGGCGAAGCGTTGAAGCTGCGCTACATCGCCGTGGCGGAAGGCGGCGGCGCCGCCA
>JBGSKU010000382.1:0-4375 GCA_041741055.1 Hyphomonas sp. | reverse complement strand
ATTCCCGGCACGGGCCGTGATGGCCGCGCCACCAAAGCCGATGCCCTTGCCTATGTTAACCAGCCGAAAGTCCCCGCAATGCCCGATACCCAGGCCCGCCCCCCCCGCGAAACCGGTCCGCGTGAAGAACGTGTACGGATGACGCGTCTGCGGCAGACCATCGCCCGCCGCCTGAAGGAAGCCCAGGACACGGCCGCAATGCTGACGACGTTCAACGACGTCGACATGTCCGCCGTGATGGACCTGCGCAAGAAGCACCAGGATGCGTTCGTCGCGCGCCATGGCATCAAGCTCGGTTTCATGAGCTTCTTCGTGAAGGCCGTGACCAGCGCGCTGAAGGAAGTGCCCGCCGTCAACGCCGAAATCGATGGCCAGGACCTGATCTACAAGAACTATTACGACATCGGCGTCGCCGTTGGCACGGACAAGGGCCTCGTGGTCCCGGTCGTGCGCAATGCCGATGAAATGTCGCTGGCCGACATCGAGAAGGCCATCGCCGCGCTCGGCAAGAAAGCCCGCGACGGCGCGCTGACCATCGGCGATCTGCAGGGCGGCACGTTCACGATCTCGAACGGCGGCATCTACGGTTCGCTGATGTCCACCCCGATCCTCAACCCGCCGCAGTCCGGCGTGCTCGGCATGCACCGGATCGAGGATCGCCCCATCGTGCGCGGCGGCCAGATCGTGATCCGGCCGATGATGTACCTGGCACTCAGCTACGACCACCGCATCGTCGACGGCAAGGAAGCGGTCACCTTCCTTGTCCGCGTCAAGGAAGCGC
This sequence comes from Hyphomonas sp., assembly GCA_041741055.1. Classification (GTDB taxonomy): domain Bacteria; phylum Pseudomonadota; class Alphaproteobacteria; order Caulobacterales; family Hyphomonadaceae; genus Hyphomonas. Next base: position 3,594 of record JBGSKU010000382.1, on the reverse strand, counting down.
TGGAAGATCCCGACCGGATGCTGCTCGAGGTCTGATCGGCCCGTGTCTGACAAAACAGGACGCCCCGGCTCCGGCCGGGGCGTTTTGTTTTGGCGGCTCCGCTTCACGCAGACTTGAGGTCACCTGATCAAATCAGGCCTTGCTTGGCGCGGGGGACACCTCAGCTTATGGTCTCGTCAGTATAAGACCCAAACCGAGAGATGGAGCCCCGCCATGGCCGACCCGACCTACACGCCCCCGAAAGTCTGGACCTGGGACAAGGAAAGCGGCGGACGTTTCGCCGCCATCAACCGGCCGATTGCCGGGCCGACGCATGACAAGGAATTGCCGGTCGGCAAGCATCCTTTCCAGCTCTATTCGCTCGGCACGCCTAATGGCGTGAAGGTCACCATCATGTTCGAGGAGCTGCTCGCCGCAGGCTTCAAGGACGCCGAGTATGACGCCTGGCTGATCAATATCGGGGCAGGGGACCAGTTCGGCTCGGGCTTTGTGGACATCAACCCGAACTCGAAGATCCCGGCGCTGATGGATCATTCCACCACGCCGCCGACGCGCCTGTTCGAATCGGGCTCGATGCTGCTCTATCTGGCCGAGAAGTTTGGTGCCTTCCTGCCGAAGGATCATAACAAGCGCACCCAGGCGCTGAACTGGCTGTTCTGGCAGATGGGCTCGGCGCCTTTCCTCGGCGGCGGCTTCGGCCACTTCTACGCCTACGCGCCCGAGAAATACGAATACCCGATCAACCGCTATGCCATGGAAGTGAAGCGCCAGCTCGACGTGCTGAACCGCCACCTCGCCGAAAATGACTACATGGCCGGCGACGAGTATTCGATCGCCGACATGGCGATCTGGCCCTGGTATGGCGCGCTGGTCACCGGCGTGGTCTACGAGGCAGGAGAATTCCTGCAGGTTCACGAGTACACGCACGTCATCCGCTGGATGAAACAGGTCGGCGCGCGCCCGGCGGTGAAGCGCGGGCAGATGGTCAATCGCACCTTCGGCAAGCCGGAATCCCAGCTGCGGGAGCGTCACGACGCCAGCGATTTCGACACGAAAACGCAGGACAAGCTCGAAGCCCAGTCGGGAAGCTGATCTTGTTCGGCCTGTTCGGAAAAAAGCTGCCGCCCTTCGATCCGGCAGAGGGCAACGCTTTCGCGGCTCAAGGCCTGCGCCTGATAGAGACCGGTCAGGGCGCGGCGCTGGGCAATCTGTATGCGGATCTGCCCCCGGCCGACCGCATTCATTTCATCGATGGGCTGGGCCAGTTGTCCGGAATCGGCGCGCCGTTGCCGCCGGTTGCGCAGCATCCGGCGCTGGCGGCGGTCGAAGGCGGTTTGCGCTATGTCTGGGCCCACCGGCTGCGCGGCTTCGCTGTCGCCGATCATACCAGCCAGCAGCAGGTGCGCGACATGATCGAGATGGCCGCCAAAGCCAGCGAGGTGCTGGAAGAGGCCGCGGCTTCGACGCCGGGCGACAGCGCGGTGCATGCGTTCCGGATTCGCAAACGCATGCTGTCTTCCGCCGGCGAGGCGGGAATCGAAACCGTCGAGCGCGACCTGCGCCAGACCGGTGAAGCCAACGTGCTGGCCGAATTGGCGCGGCTCAACTACTGGGCACCGAAATGGTATGGCAGCGTCGAGGAGATGCACGCGCGCGCCGATGAACTGACGGCCGATCCGCCGAACGCGGCCTTCCTCGCCCTGAAGGCGCGCGCCTTCATCGAAGAATGGCTCTTCGAATCCGGCATGAATGACGAAGCGGGCGCGGCGGCGGCGATGAAGGCCCGGGCGGCCACACCGGAATTTAAGTCGGCCCTGGCGGCGCTCGATGACCGGTTCCACGCGTTGGCAGGTTCTGGCCCGGCCTTGAGCCCGGCGGAGGCGCATTTTGCCCGCAACCAGTTCGCGTTCCTGTTCACTGCCTTCATCAACAAGGACCGCGTGGCCCGTCATCTGGCAGAGTTGCAGCACCCGGCGGCGACGCCTTGGGGCTACATGGCCGAACCGGACCGCATTCCGCACTTCATCGCACGGCTGCGCAAGGAATGCGGCCTGCCGCGCCGCTGAGACGTTTGTGCGGCGACACACCTCGTTCCTTGCGCCCGGCCCGGAGGCCATATAGGGGGCGGGCGATAAACCTGAGAGGCCGCATGACGACCTATGCTTCCGACCCGCGCCATCATACGGCTGAGACAGCCGAAACGATGGTGGACGTCCGCTACGAGATCGACCGGATCGACCGCCTGCTGGTGGAGATCCTGGCCGAGCGCCAGTCGTTCATGGATGCAGCGGCCCGCATCAAGGGTGATCGCAATGTGGTGCACGACCGGGCGCGTATCGAGGATGTCGTGGCCAAGGTGAAGGCCGAATGCCCCAAGCATGGCCTGTCGCCAGCGATTGCCGAGCCGGTCTGGCGCACGCTGATTGACCGCTGCATCGCGTATGAATTCGAGAGCTACGATTCCCTGCGTTTGCGCGACGCCGTCAAATCGTAGATCGCCCGGGCGGCGGCTTCGAGCGTTTCGCCGAGGGCGTCTTTCACCTCTCCCAGCAGCACCGCCGCATGCGCTGGACTTGGCGCCGTGTCGCTGCGCCCGGCCTTTTCGGCCCGTTCGCAGGCTGCGGCCAGTTTCAGCGCGCCGATGCCGAGGCTTGCGCCTTTCAGCGTGTGTGCGGCGTCCGACCAGTCCCGCGCCTCCAGCCTCGGATCCAGCAGGCGCGACCAGAGTTGGGCCTGGTGCAGGAATATCTCGATCACTTCGATGCCGAGGTCGGTATCGTTGCCGGTCATCGCGGCGAGATGATCGAGGTCCATCACGGGCAGGGAAGGGCGAGGATCGGTCATCCGGGGTCTCCTGTGCCCCGGAACCCTGCGCGAGGGCCATTAGCATCCTGTTAACGATGCCGCCGGCGCAAAAAATTCACGCTTTATCGATTGTCGAGAAGCTCCATTTCTGATAGGGACGCTGGGTAAAGTGCGGTCTTCCACTTTGCGCCGATGACCGGGGACAGGACGATGACGAACCTTCTGATCATGATCCGCAACATTGTTTTGGCGACGATTCTCGCCTGGATCGGCTTGGAATTTGCCCCGAGCACACCGGACAAAGACGACAAGCCGGCGGAGAATTCGTCGATTCTGGCCGTCTTCAACTGAAGAATCCTGCAAAGCCTTAATCACTCTTCGTGCAATCTGCGCTCGCGGCAGCCCGCGAGGCGAGTTATACGTTGGACATGACTGAAGCATCTTCCGCGCGCCCATCGGGCCGGGACGACTTCGTGCGTCACCAGGCCTCTCAGAATTTTGAGATGGCCCAGCATGGTGGCGGATGGATGGTCGCGGTTTCGATCATCGTCGCCTTGCTCTGGCTTGCAGGCGTTGCCCTCGGATTCCTCGGAATGGGCGGCCTTGCACTGGCGGACACCGTTGCGCCCCAACTTGTGGCCGCGGGCGGTATTGCCGCCATCATTCCGGCTTTCCTCATCATCATGGCCGGATTCATGGGCCGCTCCAGCCGCCGTGCGGCTGCCGCCAATGCGCTGGTGCTGGAGGCGACCTCGCGCCTGATGGCCCCGGCCCGCGAAGCCGGCACGG
>JBGSKU010000381.1:0-4447 GCA_041741055.1 Hyphomonas sp. | reverse complement strand
GCCGACGCAGCCGATGCGCTGCCGGCGTCCGAAGCGATGACGCAGGACCAGTGGAGCGAGCGCGAACAGCTGATCGCCGAGCGCGCCGAAGAGGTGCGGCGCGGGCTCACCACCTGGATGTCGACGACGGCGGCGGGCGTGCGAAATTTCATCCACGACACGGCCCCGGCGGATATCCATCCCGACCAGTTGCGTGAGGCGATCAAGGCTGAAGAGCACGAATACCGTCACTACGAAACCGACGATTCCAACGACGCGAAGGAGCGCCACTCCGCCGCGATCATCGAGCTGCAGGCCTTCAAGGAACGCCATGGCGACCGGATCGGCCAGCGCACGCCGGACATCAAGAAGAATGTGGAACAGGCGATTGCGATCCTCGTGTTCATCATGCTGGTGGAGGGCGCGTTCAACGCGCTGCTGTTCAAGGACGCGCAGAGCGCCGGCCTTCTCGGCGGCCTGTTGGTGGCCTTCGGCGTTTCGGCCGTGAACGTGCTGTTCGGCGTGACCGGCGGCTTTTTCGGCCTGCGTTACCTGAACCACCCGGCCATGCCGGCCAAGGTGGCGGGCGGTGTGATTGCCAGTGTGTGCGTGATGATCGGCATCTTCCTCAACTTCTTCGTCGCGCATTTCCGCGATGCAGTGGAGGCAGGCCTGCTGGTGGCCGAGGCCGAAGGGCGGCTCGGCGAGTTCTCGATGTTCGAGATCGCCCCGGGCGCCGTGCTCGGCTCGATGTTCCCGAACGTGTTCGGCTTTGACAGCTTTGTTGCTCTGGCCCTGTTGATCCTTGGACTGACAGTGTTCGGCCTCGCAGTCTATGAAGGCTATGACCGGATCACCGACCCCTATCCGGGCTATGGCCGCGTGTGGCGCAAGGAGCGCAAGGCCTATGAGCGCCGCCAGCAGCTGCGCGAGGACCTGCGCGGTGACCTGTCGGCCTATTTCACCGCCAGCCGTATGTGGTTCGAGACGCAACTCTCGCGCCATACCGCCGCCAAGCGGGAGATCGAGAAGGCGATGAACCTTCTGGAATCGCGCCGCGACATTGCGGTGGCGATTGCCGCCAAGGCGGCCGACCAGGAGCGCGGGCTGAAAGTGGCCTACCGTCAGGCCCATCGGCGGATGCGAAATTCGCTGCGCGACAAGCTGGGCGAGCAGGCAACGTGCCCGGCCTATTTCGACGAGATCATTACGCCGCAACTGCCGCCCTTCGACTATTCCAAGGAACGCGCGCAGGCGAATGCGGCGATCAAGGTGATCGACCAGAACATCACGGCCTTGAACCTGACGCGCGAATGGCTGGAAACGCATATCCAGCAGGTGCAGCAGGGCCTGTCCTCCATCGAGAAGAAAGTGGCCGAAGAAATCGGCCGGGTGCGTGACGCGAAAGCGTCAGGCGATGCCAAGAAGGCGGGCTGATCATGGCACGACGCAAGGAAAGAGGCCCCTGGTTCTGGCGATCGGCCATCGCGCTTATGCTGACCTCCGTATTCGGATTGTTTGCAACGGCGGCCATCAACCAGCCGCCGCCGACAGATTCCAAGACCGGATGCCGGCTGGACCGGGAAGATCCGGTGCACACGATCGTTCTGGTCGATCAGTCCGATCCGTTCAACGCGACCGATCTCGACTGGGTGCGCACGCTGCTGGACGATGAGGCCCGCAGTCTGCCGCGCTATGGCCGGCTGACGCTGGTCGTGCCGAACTCGGCTTCGCCGTATGATCCGGCGCAGGTGTTCACCGGTTGCTCGCCGGGCAGCGGGACCGAAGCCAATCCGCTGTTCCAGAATCCGAAGATGATCCAGCAATCGTGGGAGCGCAAATTCCATGCGCCGCTGATGGCAACCACGGATGAAGCGCTGCGCGACACTGTGGCGCCGAGTTCGCCGCTGATGGAGGCGATGTACACGATTGCCGACCGGCCGGACTTCCAGCCCGACGTGCCGTCGCGCCGGCTGATCCTTGTCTCCGACCTGATGCAGCATTCGCCCGGCTTCTCGATGTACAAGAGCGGCGCGGACGAGGCGGCCTGGTCGGACTCGACCCTCGCCGACATGCGCGCGGGGCTGGAGGGTGTCGAAGTCGTCGCCCGTATCGTGCCGCGCCAGCAATATGCGCTGCCGCTGGGCGAGGTGAAGGCGTTCTGGCGGGACTGGTTTGCCGCGGCCGGGGCTGACTACGGCTCGGTGACCTGAGAGGTTTTCCGTTTACGGATTGAAGTGGGGGGGGGCGATTCAAGGGCCCCACCCTCTTGCTCGGGAAATCGTATACGATTTCTCGTCCTCGCAAGCTCCCCACGCTTTGCGCGGGGAGGTGACAGGTTGCGTTTGCCTAGATGTCGAGGGTTTCGACGAAGGCGGCGTTGTCCTGGATGAACTTGAAGCGCAGCTCGGCTTTCTTGCCCATCAGGGTGTTGATGAGGTCCGCAGGCTTCATCTCGATCAATTCGTCCATCGAGTCCGGCAGGGTAACGCGCGCCAGGGTGCGTGAGCCGGGGCTCATCGTGGTTTCCTTCAGCTGGGCCGGGTTCATCTCGCCGAGACCCTTGAAGCGGGTCAGCTCGATCTTCTGGTTTCCCTTGAAGTGTTCCTTGGTGATCCGTGCACGGTCCTCGTCGTCCATCGCGTAATGGATGTTGCCCTTGTTCGCGAGCTTGTAGAGCGGCGGCTGGGCGAGGTAGAGGCGGCCGGCCTCGATCAGGCCGGGGGTGAGCCGGTAGAAGAAGGTGATCAGCAGCGCCGCAATATGGGCCCCGTCGACGTCGGCATCGGTCATGATGATGATGCGCTCATAGCGCAGGTCATCGAGATTGAACTTGCGGCCCAGCTCCGTGCCGAGGGCGAGGGAGAGGTCCGACAGTTCCTGGTTGGCCATCAGCTTGTCGTCGGAGGCGCTTTCGACGTTCAGGATCTTGCCGCGCAGGGGCAGGATGGCCTGGGTCTCGCGGTTGCGGGCCTGCTTGGCCGAGCCGCCGGCCGAGTCGCCTTCGACGAGGAAGAGTTCGGTGCCTTCCGGGCCCTTGGCGGAACAGTCCGCCAGCTTGCCGGGCAGGCGCAGCTTCTTGGTGGCCGACTTGCGGGAGATTTCCTTCGCCTTGCGGCGCTTGGCGCGTTCGTCGGCGCGGTCGATGGCCCAGGAGAGGAGCTTGTTCGCTTCCTTCGGGCTGCCGGCGAGCCAGTGGTCGAAATGGTCCCGCACGGCGCTTTCCACGAGGCGGAAGGCGTGGGTGGAGGACAATTTGTCCTTGGTCTGGCCGACGAATTCCGGGCCCCGGATGAAGACCGAGAGCAGGAAGCCGGAATGGCCCATGACGTCTTCGGCGGTGATCTCGGCGGCTTTCTTGTTGCCGGTGAGGTCGCCGAATTGGCGCAGGCCCTTGGTGATGGCCGAGCGGAAGCCCGCCTCGTGCGTGCCGCCTTCGGGAGTCGGGATGGTGTTGCAGTAGGAGCGGGCAAAGCCGTCCTGCTCGCCGAAGCCGGCCTGCGTCCAGGCAATCGCCCATTCGCATTTGCCTTCCTGGCCCATGTCGACGAGGCCGGTGAACGGCGCCTCGGTGATCGTGGCCTTGTCGGCGAAAACCTCGTCGAGCTGATCGGCGAGGCCGTTGGGGTAGGACAGGACCGCATCGGCGGGGACTTTGGAATCCTCCGGCAGCAGGTCCGGGTCGCAGGACCAGCGCACTTCGACGCCGCGGAAGAGATAGGCCTTCGAGCGCGCCATGCCGAACAGGCGGGCGGGGCGCCAGCGCAGCTTGTCGCCGAAAATCTGCGGGTCTGGCTTGAAGCGCACCGAGGTGCCGCGCCGGTTGGGCGTGGTGCCGACCTTGGCGAGCTTGCCTTTCGGGTTTCCGCGCGAGAATTCCTGGCGCCAGACGGTGCGATCGCGGGCGACTTCGACCTCAACGTGTTCCGAGAGCGCGTTGACGACCGAGATGCCCACGCCGTGCAGGCCGCCGGCGGTGGAATAGGCCTTGTCGGAGAACTTGCCGCCGGAGTGGAGCGTCGTCATGATCACTTCGAGGGCTGATTTCTTGGGGAATTTCGGGTGCGGGTCGACCGGGATGCCGCGGCCATTGTCGGTGACGGTCAGGTAGCCGTCATTGGTCAGCTTGATTTCGATCCGGTTGGCGTAGCCGGCGACGGCTTCGTCCATGGCGTTGTCGAGGACTTCGGCGAACAGGTGGTGCCAGGCGCGCTCGTCGGTGCCGCCGATATACATGCCGGGGCGTTTGCGGACCGGCTCCAGGCCCTCCAGGACCTCGATATCCTTGGCGGAATAACCCGAGGAATGGGACAGCAGGTCATCGACGGGCTTGAGTTGCCGGGCTGAGGACATGGGACCGATTCTCCGTCTTGGGGTGCCGGAATCACCGGCGAAGTACCCGCGCAGATGAGGCTGAAACGGTTCCGAAAGCGTTAAAGACGCCTTAACCCTCAGGCCTTCTGCCGGG
>JBGSKU010000380.1:0-5933 GCA_041741055.1 Hyphomonas sp. | reverse complement strand
AGGTGCCGAGTTCGCCGGCAAGGCGCGGCAGGAACCAGCCACCGCCGACATCCGGGAAGAGGCCGATGCCGGTTTCGGGCATGGCAAATACGGTGCGTTCGGTGGCGATGCGGTGGGAGCCGTGGACCGAGAGGCCGACGCCGCCGCCCATGGTGACGCCGTCGATGATGGAGAGAATCGGCTTGGGAAAGGCTTCGAGCGCGGCGTTCATGCGGTATTCGGTGCGGAAGAAATCGCGCGCTTCGGCGGCGTCGCCTGCGCCGCTTGTCGCGAGCATGCGGATGTCGCCGCCCGCGCAGAAGCCGCGCGTGCCCTCCTGGTGGTCGATCCAGAGATAGCGGATGGCGGGGTCCTCCGCCCAGGCACGGACGGCGGACAGGATGGCAGCGCACATGGGCGTGTTGAGGGCATGCAGGGCCGAGGGGCGCGTCAGCGTAATGCGTCCGGCACTGCCCTCCTGGCGGATGAATACGTCTTCGCTCATGGCCTGGCGCCCTCCGTGGAATCGTAACTCAAGCGTAAATGCCCGCTTCGTGTTTTCAAACAAGGCGTTTCGGCAAGCCTTTACGTATTTGTGCGAGGGTAAGGCTGTCGCACTGCCCTTTCCTGCCCTGTCTTCCACAGAAAACGGAACGAACATGTCCAGTCTTGCACCGCAGAATTCCCGCCTTGATGTGGCCCGGATCAATCGCCGGGGCCAGCGCGTGCGGGTCGACGCCCGCGGGATCGTCAAGCTCGGCTGGTTCAAGAAGCAGGATGTCGAGATCCGCGACGTGTCGCCGGGCGGCGCGCGGCTGGCGCTGCCGGAGGGGGTGCTGCTGCCGGACGAATTCGAACTGCGCCTGCCGCAGTTCAAGCATCCGCGCCAGTGGGTGAAGCGCTGGGAATGCGGCCTCGAGATCGGCGTCGAGTTCCTGCTCGGCTGAGCCGGCAAGCAGCGGATCAGTTGAGGGCGCAGCCTTCGATGGTGATCCGGTGCATCAGGCGGCGTTCGCCGTGATAGTCATTCATCGCCCAGTGCCAGGTTGACCGGTTGTCCCAGAAGGCGACGGAACCGTCGCGCCAATTGAACCGGTGCGCGTGGTCGGGCCTCATGGCATGCGCGTAGAGGCGCATGAGCAGCGCGTTGGACTGCTCGTCCGTGTACCCCACAATGCGTGTGGTGAAGGCGGGATTGACGTAGAGCGCCTTGCGACCGCTGAGCGGGTGGGTGATGACGACGGGGTGGGTGACATCTTCCAGCACGTCGGCTGCGGCGGCATTGCCGATGCGCGGGCCGGTATCCTGGTTGGCCTTGTAGTAATTGTCCGCGCCCGAGCCGAAGATGTGCTTGGCGGAATGAACCGCGCGCAGGCCGGCGATCTCTTTCTTTGTCGGCGCGTCGAGCGTGTCGTAAGCGGTGTACATGGAGGCAAACCAGGTATCGCCACCTGCATCGGGCAATTGCCGCGCCACCAGGACCGACCCCATGGCAGGCTCGACGTCGTAGGAATGATCCGTGTGCCAGCCGCCGCCGATATTGGTTTTCTGTTCCTTTTCCTTCAGCACCAGCGCGATCTCCGGATAGCGCTCATGCGCGAGGAAGAAGCGGTTGATGTTGATGGGACCGAAGCGCCGGGCAAAGGCAATGTGATCGTCTTCGCTGAGCGACTGGTCGCGGAAGAACACGACGCCGTACTGGGCGTAAGCGGCCTTGACCGAAGCGAATTCGGCGTTGGTGAGGCGGCGTAAGTCAACGCCCGTGATTTCGGCGCCCGCGCCCGCGAGTGGGGTGATCTGCATTGTTTTCCTCCCGGTCCGCTCTTGATGGCGGATCACAGGCCGGAAGCATAATCCCAGGACATAGCCGCTGGCAATCAGGCGGCGTCGATGGCCTTGCCGGTCGTCATCCGCGCGAGGACGCCGTCCTTGTCGATGACGAGATGCTTGATGGCCGCGGCGATGTGCAGTGCAACAAGCATGGCCAGAATCCAGGCACCAATCTCATGCACTTCATTGGTGATCTCGCCCACCGCTTCGATCTTGGCGACCGGCGGGATGGTGAAGAGCCCGTAGAGGCTGATCGGGCGCCCGCCGAAAAGTGACATCGCGACACCGGACAGCGGCATCACCAGCATCATGACGAGCAGGCCCCAATGGGTGACCTTGGACACCATGACCTGCCAGCCGGCCATACCGGGCGCCGGCGCCGGGAAGCCCTGCCGGATGCGCCAGACGACGCGCCAAAGGATGACCAGCAGCAAAATCGTTCCGGTGGCCTTGTGCAGCGCCATGATCGGACCCTTGGCTTCCCGCGTCAGGCCGCCGAATTCGAGATAGAAGCCGACCGCCAGCATGCTGAGCACGCCGAGCGCGACGATCCAGTGATTGAGGCGGGAGATGCCGCCATAGGTAGCCGTGGTGGAGTCGGTCATCGAAGTTCATCCCTGTTCAGCCCAAGCGGATTGCCGGAGGGTAACGGAGCGTCAGCCTGCGCGCCAGAGCTTATTGAACAGACGTGATTTCAGCGAGGAGACCGGCCCAGGCGGTTTCCATGGCCGGCGTCCAGGCGTCGCCGATCAGTTCGCGGAACGTGTCGCGGATGGCGATGAACATGAGTTCGAAATCCGGTTCGGACACGCCATAACCCCCATGGGCGAAGCGCGAGGACGAGATGATCACCCGCTGGGTGGGGCTGTTTTCGAGCAGTCCGAGGATCGCGGTGAAACAGGTTTCCAACATCGAGCCGCGCACACCGCCATCGGTGTCCATGACAAACAGATTCTCGAACGCGGGGCGCAGCTGAAACAGGCGGGCATAGACCAGCGGCGCGGGATCGGCACACGCTTCACCGGCGCGTTCCAACGTATCGAGGATGATCTCCGTCTGCAGCATCCGGAATGTTTGGCAGAGGCGGCTGGCGCGGTCAAAGCTGCCCCTGCGGCAGGACAAGGGCGCGATTGCAAGGCCGCACGCCGCGGCGCAGGATGCAGAAAACATCAGGGAGGATCGCGATGAAATCGCTTGAAGGAAAAACCGCATTCGTGACCGGCGCCGCATCGGGCATCGGCCTCGGCATCGCCACCGCACTGGCGCAGGCCGGCGTGAAGGTGATGCTGTGCGACATCGAGAAGGATGCGCTGGACAAGGCGGTGGCCAGCCTTCGGGACACCAATGCCGATGTGGATGGCGTGGTGGCGGACGTATCGCTGAAGGACAACCTGCAGCGTGCGGCCGACGAGACCATCGCGCGCTTCGGCAAGGTGCACATCCTCGTCAACAATGCCGGCGTGGGCGGCGGCGGCGATTACGGCACGTGGAATGATGCCGGCTGGAACTGGGTGATGGGCGTGAACCTCTGGTCGGTCATCTGGGGCATCGAGATCTTCGGGCCGCTGATCGAGACACATGGCGAAGGCGGGCAGATCGTATCAACCGCCTCAATCGCCGGCATGATCGCGGCGACAAACCCCTCCTATGACGTGACCAAGTTCGGCGTGGTGGCGCTGTCGGAAGGCCTGCGCCCGAAGCTGGCCCCAAAGGGAATCGGCGTGTCGGTGCTCTGCCCCGGATTCATCCGTACCAAGATCATGGAGTCGACCCGCAACATTCCGGACCGGTTCGCCGGAAAGATCAACACGGAGGTTCCGGACACGGTGTCGAGCGAACTTTTGGCCGGCGCGGCTGAGGCCATCGCGCATGGCATCGATCCGCTTTATGTGGGCGAGCTGGTGCGCGAAGCCATCGAGGGCGACTGGCCGCACATCTTCACCGACCTGCAATTCGAGCCGTTCATCGACGCCCGCTTTGCGATGATCAAGGCCGGCTTCGACCGGATCCGGGACCGCACGCCGCGGCATTGATACTTCCAGCAAAGTGATGTCATCTCGGCGAAAGCCGGGACCTGGATCTCTTCTCGAAATGCTGCAATTTCTGGGTCCCGGCTTTTGCCGGGATGACAAGAGATCAGAGGTATCTACCCCTTCAGCATATCCCTTGAAATAATCACGCGCATGATCTCGTTGGTCCCTTCGAGGATCTGGTGAACCCTCAGGTCACGGACGATACGTTCGACATGGTAATCGGCGAGGTAGCCATAGCCGCCATGGATCTGCAGGGCGTCATTGGCGACCTTGAAGGCGGTGTCGGTGACGAAGCGCTTGGCCATGGCGCACCAGCGGGTCGCGTCCGGCGTCTTGCCGTCGAGGCGGCCGGCGGCTTCATACAGCATCACACGGGCGGCCTGAAGCTCGGTTTCCATGTCAGCCAGCTTGAACTGGACGGACTGGAAATCGGCGATGGCCTTGCCGAACTGCTTGCGGTCCTGCGCATAGGCGACCGCCTTGTCGAGCGCGAGCTGGGCGCCGCCGAGGGCGCAGGCGGCAATGTTGAGACGCCCGCCATCAAGGCCCGCCATGGCGAACTTGAAGCCGTGGCCTTCCTCGCCGATCCGGTTGGCGGCAGGCACGCGCACCTCGTCGAGGATCACCTGCGCCGTCGGCTGGCTCTTCCAGCCCATCTTGCGCTCGTTCGCACCGAAGGAGAGGCCCTTCATGCCCTTCTCGAGAATGAAGGCTGAAACACCTTTTGCTCCGTCATCGGACGTGCGCGCCATCAGGACGTACACGTCCGAGGTGCCGGCGCCGGAGATGAACTGTTTGGTGCCAGTGATCACGTAGTGGTCGCCGTCGCGGACAGCTTTCGTCTTGAGGCTCGCCGCGTCGGAGCCTGATCCCGGTTCGGTAAGGCAGTAGGACGCGATCAATTCCATCGAGGTCAGGCGCGGCAGCCAGGCGGCGCGCTGTTCGGGGGCGCCAAACGTGTCGATCATCCAGGAGGCCATGTTGTGGATCGAGATGAAAGCCGCCGTGGAGACATCGCCATAGGCGAGCTGCTCAAAGATCAGCGCCGCGTCCGTCCGGGTCAGGCCGGAACCGCCAACGTCGTCCTTCACATAAATGCCGGCGAAGCCCAGCTCCGCCGCAGAGCGGATCACGTCCACCGGGAAGTGGCTGTCCCGGTCCCAGGCTTCGGAATGGGGCAGCAGCTGCGCCTCGGCAAACTTGTGCGCCATGTCGCGGATCATCACGCGTTCGTCATCAAACATGAGGCTCATTGGCACCGCGCCCTTATGCAATTAAGTCTGGCCCCGAATTGCGACGGAGCCCCCCCTGATGTCAATGCGACGCCTTCCTGAGGGGTACTCGATTTCGGGCGCGGCCGTGGACGAAATCCCGGCCCTGATCGCCGTGGATCTCGCCTCCGGACAGCTGTTTGCAGGCACCGGTTTGCTGCCCGAGAGCGAGGACGACGACTTCGTGCCGGCCGATGTGTACCAGGCCGCGATTCCGGCCGGGCACGTGTTTGCGGCGCGCGACCGGAAGGGCAAACCGGTGGGCTTTACGCTGACTTCGGTGCGGGACGGCTCGCTTTACCTTGACCAGATCAGTGTCGACCCGGCCCACGGCCGCAAGGGCCTCGGCGCGGCGCTGGTGCGCCGGGTGGTGAAGGATGCCCGGGACCGCGGGCTGAAATCGGTGACCCTGTCCACCTTCCGGGACGTGGCCTGGAACGGGCCGTTCTACCGGTCGCTGGGCTTCCGGGAGGTGCCACGCCGGAAGATGACCGGCTGGATGCTGGACCTCGAAGGCGCACAGGCGGAACGCGGCCTCGATGTGGACCAGCGCTGTTTCATGGCGCGGCGTTCCGGCTGGTTGTGAGCGGCTGGGATTTGTCGCAAAAGGGCAGCATGACCCAGTTTCCCCAATCCTTCCCCGCCACCCGGATGCGCCGCCTGCGCCAGGCGCCCTGGGTGCGTTCGCTGACCGCTGAAAACGTGCTGACCCCGGCCGACCTTGTCTGGGCGGTGTTCGTGCATGATGGCGAAGGCCGCGTGCCGGTCGCCTCGCTGCCGGGCGTGGACCGCCTCTCGGTGAAGGAAGCGGCGCTGGCTG
>JBGSKU010000379.1:0-7870 GCA_041741055.1 Hyphomonas sp. | reverse complement strand
CGCGTCTCCTGCGAAGTCCGCCGCGGCGAGGTGGTCAGCGTCGAGGGCCTGCCGCGCCCGGACAAGGGCAAGAGCTATCGCCGCGGCTGGTAACGCCGCGTAAACCCCGAAACCCCAACAGCGCCCCGGACCTGGCATCCGGGGCGCAATCGTTTTTGTGTCGCGCCGCCTCGGCTTGCCAAGGCGGCTGGGGCAGGTAATCAGTCGTCCCGGCAGATTTCAGACAGTTTTCCAAAGGAGCGCCGGGGCATGAAGGACGTTATCGAGGCACTGGAAGCCAAGCGCGAAGTCGCGCGGCTCGGCGGCGGCACCAAGCGGATCGAAAGCCAGCACGCCAAGGGCAAGCTGACTGCCCGCGAGCGCGTCTCCGTCCTTCTCGATGAGGGCAGCTTCGAAGAGTATGACATGTTCGTCGAGCACCGCTGCTCGGACTTCGACATGCAGGACCAGAAGATCCCCGGCGACGGTGTCGTCACCGGCCAGGGCACGATCAACGGCCGCCTCGTTTACGTCTTCTCGAAGGATTTCACCGTCTTCGGCGGCTCGCTCAGCCGCGCCCATGCCGAGAAGATCGTCAAGGTCCAGCAGATGGCCGCCCGCAATGGTGCGCCCGTGATCGGCCTGTTCGATGCCGGCGGCGCCCGTATCCAGGAAGGCGTCGATTCGCTGGCCGGCTATGCCGACATCTTCATGGAGAACGTGCTCTCCTCCGGCGTCATCCCGCAGATCTCCGTGATCATGGGCCCCTGCGCCGGCGGCGATGTCTACTCGCCCGCGATGACCGACTTCATCTTCATGGTGAAGGATACCTCCTACATGTACGTGACCGGCCCGGACGTGGTGAAAACCGTCACCAACGAGGAAGTCACCCACGAGACCCTCGGCGGCGCCTCGGTGCATGCCAAGAAATCCGGCGTCGTCGACGGCGCCTTCGAGAACGACATCGAGGCGCTGATCCAGATGCGCCGCCTGATCGATTTCCTGCCCGCCTCAAACCGCGAGCAGCCGCCGGTGCGTCCGGTCCATGACGTGTTCGACCGCGTTGAAGACAGCCTCGACACGCTGGTCCCGCCGAACCCGAACACGCCCTATGACATGAAAGAGCTGATCACCAAGGTGGTCGACGAGGGCGACTTCTTCGAGATCAGTCCGCAATTCGGCGGCAACGTGATCTGCGGCTTCGGCCGGATCGAAGGCTCGACTGTCGGCGTGGTGGCGAACCAGCCAATGACGCTCGCCGGCGTGCTCGACATCGACGCCTCCCGCAAGGCCGCCCGCTTCGTGCGCTTCTGCGACTGTTTCAACATCCCGCTGGTGACGTTCGTGGACGTGCCGGGCTTCATGCCGGGCACCAAGCAGGAGTATGGCGGCCTCATCAAGCATGGCGCCAAGCTCCTCTTCGCCTATGCCGAAGCGACCGTTCCGAAAGTGACCGTCATTACACGGAAGGCCTATGGCGGCGCCTATGACGTGATGAGCTCCAAACACCTGCGCGGCGACGTCAACTATGCCTGGCCCACCGCCGAAATCGCCGTGATGGGCGCCAAGGGCGCGGTCGAGATCATCTTCCGCAAGGAAGCCGGTGACCCGGAAAAACTCGCCGCGCGCACCAAGGAATACGAGGAAAACTTCGCGAACCCCTACGTCGCCGCGAAGAAGGGCTATATCGATGACATCATCATGCCCCACAACACCCGCAAACGCATCGCCAAATCCCTCCGCACTCTGAAGAACAAGAAACTGACGAACCCCTGGAAAAAGCACGATAACATTCCGCTTTAGGAATACCGTCGCCGGCCTCTCCTCTTCCTGTCACGCCGGTGAAAGCCGCGGCCTCAAAGGCCGAGTCCTTGCTCTCGCCGGGAAGAGCGGCATTCGGAAGGACTATTGAGCAAAGACGAACTCAGCCCCGTAGGGCAGGATTCATTGCGCCGGAGTTCCGTCTTGGCGTCTGTGGTGGCGGGATAAATCCTGCCCCACTCGAACTCTTTCTTCCGTCCGCGGACGACCGTCGCCCTCTCCTCAGATGCCTGCGAAAGCAGGTATCCAGAGACCGCCAATCACCCAGCCGATCTGGCCCCCAGCTTTCGCTTGGGTCTGCGGTGAGGGCGGTGCCTGATTTTACGCCCTGCGCAACTTCCCACCCCCGCCAACCTGTGCCACGAATGCCGCCGACACGCGCCGCATCAGCGGCGAAGGCAGGGAAGGGTATCCGACATGATCAACCGGTTTGGCTCCACGGCGCTGGCGGCGCTGTTCGTTCTGGGTGCCTGCGCACATGAGGCCGAAGCGCCGGTGGCGGAACTCGCGGACGCCGCGCCTGCCGCGAAGACCGAGACCTGGTCCGTCCGTCTGAACGACGCGACGCTTGGCCAGATGGTCGCGACCACCGAGGGCAACACGGTCAAGGTCGATTACGAATTCCGCAACAATGGCCGCGGCCCGACGATGGCCGAAGTGATCACACTCGGCGCGGACGGCCTGCCGGCGGCCTGGACCATCGACGGCGCCACCACCTTCGGCAACGAGGTGCACGAGATCTTCGCGCTCGAAGCGGGCACCGCCAGCTGGACCGACACGACCGGCTCGTCGACCGCCGAACGGACTGAACCGGCGATCTACATTCCGCAGAACGGTTCGCCCTATGCATTGGCGATCTACACCAGGGCGCTGCTCGCCGATGATGACCTGAAGATGCCCGCCTGGCCGGCCGGCACCCTGTCAATGAGCCCGACCGGAAAGGTCATCACGGTAGATGGCGAAGGCGGCCCGATCTACGCCGCTGCCTATGCGCTCGTCGGTGACGATGTCGACCCGACCTATTTCCTGCTCGATGGCGACGACAACCTGTTCGCGCTGATTTCGCCGCGCTTCGTCATCGTACGCAAAGGCTACGAGCAGGCCGACGGCAAACTGAAGGACCTCGCAACCGTTCTGTCCACGGAGCGCCTCGAGTCGATCCAGGCCGAGACGGCTCACAGGTTCGACGCGCCGCTCGCGATCACTAACGTGCGCGTCTTCGATCCGAAGGCCAAGGCGATGACCGCGCCTTCGACGGTCATCGTCGAAAACGGCCTCATCAAGTCGGTCACGGCCGGTGCGGCTGACACGGCGGGCGCCTATGTGGTGGACGGGCAGGGCGGCTCCCTGATCCCCGGCCTCGCCGAGATGCACGGCCACATGGGCCAGGACGCCGCGTTGAAGAACATCGCCGCCGGCGTCACGTTAGTCCGCGACATGGGCAACGACAATGCGGTGCTCAGTGAACTGATCGGTAAGATCGAGGCAGGCACGCTCGCCGGGCCCCGTGTGGTGCGCTCCGGCTTCATCGAAGGCAAGAGCCCGTTCAATTCCAACAACGGCATCCTCGTCAACAGCGAGGAAGAGGCCCTCGCCGCGGTCGACTGGTATGCCGACCAGGGCGATTTCTGGCAGGTCAAGATCTACAACTCGATGACGCCGGCCTGGATCCCGGCGGTGGTGGCGCGCGCCAAGGAACGCGGCCTGCGCGTCACCGGCCACGTGCCCGCCTTCACCAATGCCAACGCGATGATCGAGGCTGGCTACCAGGAGATGACCCATATCAACCAGGTCATGCTGGGCTGGGTGCTCGCGCCCGATGAAGACACGCGCACGCTGCTGCGCCTCACCGCGCTCCAGCGCGTGCCGCAGGTCGATCTCGACGGGCCGGCTGTGACGAAGACGCTCGATCTGATGGTCGCCAACGAGGTCGCCATCGATCCCACCTACGCCATCCATGAAGCGCTGCTCCTCTCGCGCAATGGCGAGATGCAGGCCGGCATGGCAGACTACATCGATCACATGCCGGTCGCTGCGCAGCGCTCCGCCAAAGCGGCCTGGTCGGCGATCAATTCGCCGGAAGAGGACGCCGCTTATAAGGGCGCCTTCGACCAGATCACCGGCACCATCCAGCGCATGAAGGATCGCGGCATCTTCATCGTCATGGGCACCGACCTCGGCGGCGCGCTGACGCTGCACCGCGAGCTGGAACTCTACCAGAATGTCGGCTTCACGCCGGCTGAGATCCTCGCCCGCGCGACCTTCGAGGAATCCGAATACATGGGCCTCGGCGACAAGCTCGGCTCGATCGAACCCGGCAAGTATGCCGACTTCTTCCTCGTGCCGGGTGACCCGGTGGAGGACCTGAAGGCGATCAAGACGATCCGGCTCGTCTCGAAGGGCGATACGGTCTACTTCCCGAGCGAGATCTATCCCTATTTCGGGATCAAGCCGTTCACGGACGTTCCGGCAGTCACTGCGCCGGAGTAACCGGGTCAGGCCTTCATCAGCCGGCCCATCGCCTGCGCCGCGCGCGTCGCATAGGGCGCGGCGGCGGGGAAGACGTGGGGGACCGAGAAGTAGATGTGGGGCATGCCCTCGGCGACCATCAGCTCGGTGGGCACGCCGCCGGCGCGCAGGTGCGCCGCCATCTCCACGCCTTCATCGTGCAGCACGTCGATCTCGGCCGGTGCGATGATGGTAGGCGGCAGGCCGGAGACATCGGCGCCCAGGAAATTCAGCGCCGGATCGCTCGCGTCCGACACGTCCTGGAAATAGGCCGCCACGAAATCGTCCATGCCCTGGCAGCTCAGCAACGGGTTTTCGCGGCTGGCCCGTCCAGCGGCGATCTCGTCCGTTAGCGGAGGACCCATTACCACGCCGGGCACGATGGCCAGCATGGCCTTCAGCACCGGGCCGCCCTGACGCTTGGCCCGCAGCGCGCAATAGAGGGCGAGGTGTCCGCCCGCACTGTCACCCGCCAGGCCGATGCGGCCGGCATCGCCGCCAAAGGTCGTGGCCTTCGCGCCGGCCCAGCGAAGGGCCGTGAAACTATCATCATGCGCGGCGGGATAGGGATGCTCCGGGCCGAGCCGGTAGTCCACGGCGGTCACGATACAGCCCGACTCGCGGCACAGCAGCCGGCACTGCGCGTCGTGTGTGTCGAGATCGCCCAGGATGAATCCGCCTCCATGGAAATGCACGATCACCGGGAACGGGCCTTTTCCGGCCGGAATATAGTGGCGCACCTTCAGCGGACCCGCCGGACCGGGAATTGTTTCGTCGCGGATCTCGCCCACGGCGATCTGCGGTGCAATCGGTTGCAGGGCGCGGTACATGGCCCGGTTCTCGTCCAGGGTCGGCGGCGTCTCGGGCACTTGCGCAAACTGTTGGAACAGCGGTGCAAATTCCGGATGGAGCCGGCTGAGAAGGGCTGGATCGGACATGACGGGTCTCCCACTGTTTCATAATTTTTGGTAGACTGATGCTGCGCCTGTGCCGCAACGTTATGCAAGCCCTTCCGGACGGCACAAATTTGCAATGACGTTGGGTTAGGTGAGTCGACGCAGTCGTGATCTGGCGAGAATCCGCTTAGTTTGCGATATTGATATGGAAGAAGACTCAGGGGGCGTCCGTGCGGGACGACAAGGCAAGACGCAATCGCGGGCAAGCGGTCTTGCCCAGTCCGGCGTGCAGCAAGACGAACCCTCCGTGCGCCAATGACCTGAACCAGTCGGGACATCGCGGCCGCGTCCTGCGTGTCTGGCAGACAGCGGCGCTGCGACGGTCGGGCAAACGGGTGCAATTCATGCAGTTCGGGGCCGACAATCTGCGGCCGGTCATCTGGCTGCATTCTCTGGAATATCCCGCAGCGCCGCCCTGGGGGCTGTGCGTGGACGCCGCTGCCGAGGGCTTTGGTATTGTCGCGGTGCGCCGGGGCGGGTTCGGCGAGTCGAGCGCGGTGGACAGTATCGACGAGGAGGCCGCCGTCCTTTGCGAGTTCCTGGACCAGGCGGATCTCGAGGATGTCATCCTCGTGGCCGAAGGTACGGCGCGGCAGGCCGGCCTCAAGCTCGCGCGAAGTTCGCCGCGCGTATCGTTCACCTTCCTCGCGCGCCCGGCCTATTCGGAGTCCTATGCCGGCGATCTTGATCCGTGGACGGTCAATCTGGTCATACAGGCGCTTCAGACCCAGGCCGGTGCCAGCCTGTCCCTGGCCGCCCTCACCCTGATCGGCCGGCGGGCAGGGCACACGGCGCTCTACGAAATGCTGTTCACGCACGCCGACGACCGGGCATTTATCCAGACCCATCCACGCGACCTGCTGGAAGCGTGGGAAAGTTTTTCCCGGGTCAACGCGGAAACGTTCCGCCGCAATCTGAGCATCCTGATCAACGACCCGACGCTCGGCCCGGGCGCACTGGCGGATTTTCCGGGCATGGCCCTGATCGGCGCGGAAACCCTTCCGGCCTGGCGCGAGGCGTTCGAGGCCAAATCGGCCAGTCTCGGCATTCCGACGGCCTGCCTTCCGCGCGGCGCCTTCTTCACCCTGCACCAGAGCGCTGGCGCGTTCATCGATCTGTTTAAGGAGGTACCTTGATTTCTCATCCGCTGCGGGCCAATGCCCGCTTCCCCGAAAATATGCCTCGACCGCGCGGCCGTTTGCTCTAGACCTCCCGAATGCTTGAATTGATTGGCCAGACTGAGCCGAGCGCGCGCCCTTCGGGCAACCGGCTTGACCGGATCGGAGACCGCAAAAGGGTCCTGCGCGCCTGGCAGACTGCTTTTGTCGGCCCGGGCAGCCGCTCGGTCGAGTTCATGCAGTTCGGCGCGGACGGCCTTCGCCCGCTTCTCTTCCTGCATTCGCTGGAATATCCGAATGCGCCGGCCTGGGGCTTCTGCGTCGATGCGGCGGCGGCCGGGTTCAGCACCCTTGCCATCCGGCGGCCAGGCTTCGGTGCGACCTCACCGGCCGGGTCGGTCGACGACCAGGCCGCGCTCATTGCGGAATTCCTGGAAGAGGCGGGGCTGGAGAATCTGGTGCTGGTTGCGGTCGGATCGGGCTGCCCGGTCGGCTACCGCCTGGCGGCGCGATGTCCGCGCGTGACCTATTCGATGTATGTGAACTGTGTGTTCAACCGCAATGTGATGCGCGAGTTCCGGCCGCACTGGATCGCGCCGGCTCTCGCCCAGGCGATCCAGACGCCGGCAGGTGCGCGGCTTTCGCTGGCAGCTTTCCGCCAGGTGGTCCGCCGCTTCGGTGCCCGCAGATTCTACGAAACGCTGTGCCAGAAAAGCCCCGGCGACGTCGCCTTCGCGCGCACGTTCGGAAAAGACCTCGAGATTGGCTGGAAGATCGGCTCGGCGATTCACTCCGATACGTTTCGCGACGAGATGCGCCAATCGCTCGACGATGATCCGTTCCTGACGGACGGCGCGCTGGCGAATTTGCGTGGTCTGGCCTTGTCGGGCGCCGAGACGACCGAGAGCTGGCGCAGTGGGTTCGAGGCCGAGGCGCGGCGGGTGGGGCTGCCCTTCGGATACCTTCCCAGCGGCGACGTGTTCGCCGCCTACCAGTCCGGCCGGACGCTGCTCGAGTTGATCCGCGAACACGCCTGAATCCGGAAATGCGTCCTCGCTTTGGACACAGGCGTTAGCAAAGCCTTACCGGCCGGATTTTGCCCGGCCTGTAGCGTAGCGGTGACAGGGTGCGCCCAAGCCCCTGTAAATGCACGGATTGCGCGCCTCCAGGGCACATTACATTTTGCTCAGTTAACGAACATTACGATTTTGGTAGGTGCTGTTTACGTTCAGACTCTGTCAAGTCTCCACGCCCACGCTTCACACTGGCCTGATGGAAGGCCAGTCGTTAACGGCACAAGGACAGAAGATGAGCAAGAAAACTGTGCGCTGGGGCACGGACATCGGATGCCCGAAGCGGATTGTTCCGCTGCAGGGCCGGAATGAATTGTCAGATCACGGACTGAAAGGCAAGCGCGCCAAGGGTGAGCTCGGGCTCAGCCGGGGGCGCACCCGCAAGGAGGCCCGCGCCGACGCAGCCGATGCGCTG
>JBGSKU010000378.1:0-2484 GCA_041741055.1 Hyphomonas sp. | reverse complement strand
CGACGCGCTGGCCGCCGGGCTCGAAGGCCCCGGAATCGGGACGGCGCTCGCCGCACTGGAAGAAGACTGGATTGCCTCCGGTTTCACCCTCGACCGGCGCACATTGATTTCAAGACTCGCGCCGCGCGCCTCGTAGGGCGGGTCACTCCCGGTCGAGTATGTCGCCGGGCTTGCAGTCGAGAACCTCACAGATCTTGTCCAGCGTTTCGAACCGGACGCCTTTCACGTGCCCTTGGCGCAACTGGGAAAGGTTCTGTTCCGAGATGCCGATCGCGGCAGCGAGATCCTTGGACTTCATCTTGCGCAAGGCGAGCATGACATCGAGTCTGACAATGATGGCCATCAGACGAACTGCTTGTTTTCGTCGGCAATCTCGCGCGCCTGAGTCAGGATCTGGCCGGTGATCAACGCAATCAGTCCCGTCAGGACGAGGATCAGGACCTGCGTATTGAGGCTGATGGTGAGCGCGCGAAGGCCGGGTGGGTTGTCATAGGTCATGGCCAGGGTCAGCAGGGTCGGTGCGACCGTTTGCAGACCGCCTGCGGCCATCACCATCATGCCGAAGAAGCGCAGCGCCCGCGCGGTCCGGTCCGAAATGACGTCTCCTGTTTCGAAGGCGCCGAAAACGCGGGCTGCGCCCAGCAATACCAGCACCCAGCCCGCCGACAGGACGGCCGCGAGCACCACCAGCATGGTCTTCTTCGTCTCTGAATAGCGAACCGCTTCTGCGGTGTCCGGCGCAAGCTGGTTCCAGGTTTGCGAAATGACTTCGTCGGGCGCCCCGAACGCAACCGAGGCCGCCAGTCCGGCGACGATGGCCACCAGCGAAAACCATTTGAGAATGGCACTGACACGGCGCGTGCTTGAAGGCAGGGTCTGCAGCGGCATCAAAAATTATCCTTTGCATATATCAATTCATGTTTTACATGAATTTATTCAATCCGGAGGATAGGTTCATGCGGCGTCTTTTGGCAAGTGGTCTTTTGGGTCTGGCGGCGGCGTGTTCCAGCGTTCCGCTCACAAGCCTGCCGAAGCTGGCCGCGATAAGCCCGTTCTCACTCGATCCGGCGGCGATGGAAGTGGCGGTGCGGATTCCGGAGGATTTCCGTCTTCCGGCGGAGAGCGTGGTGCTCGATTTCCAGGTGACCCGCGAGGGCTCGAGCGAGCAGATCGAAGAAGTGTTCGTGCTCGATCCGGTGCCCGGTCCCTTGACCGCCGGCCTCGACAAGAAGGCGCGCAAGGGTACGCGGATCTATCGCTACCGCATCGCGCCGGCCGATCACGCCCGGATGACTGCGTTCCGCGAAACCCTCGTGAAACTGAAGGCGGAACTGGGCCGGAAGAAGCTGGAGATGAAGGCCAATGCCAAACCCTGCCTCGTGTCCGGAGCAAATCCCTTCCAGAAAGCCAAGGTGTCGGTCTTTCTCCGGACATCGCCGGACGAGGACTTCTTCACGCTGCTGGACGATGCCGGGGTGCCGGTTGTTGACCAGCAGGGCGTGCCGAACCGTTGCGCGAAAGCGTGAAGCGGCAAAGCCGGCTCAATTGAACGCCCAGACATGGAAGTTGAGGTAGGCGGCGAAGCTCACCCAGCCGAGATAGGGCAGCTGCAGCATCGCGGCGCGCGGCGAGTGGATGGCGAACCGCAGCATCATTGTGACGATCAACAGCCAGAGCGCAGCGAGCACGCCCAGCGCGACCGCCGGGTCACGGAATCCGAAGAAGAACAGGCTCCAGCACACATTCGCAGCCAGCATGGTGAAGTAGAGGCCCATCGCCGCGCTGGCGCGTTTGAAATTGCCGGCATCGTTCAGAACCATCAGCGCGCCGGCCAGCATCAGGGCAAACAGGATCGGCCAGACGATGGCGAAGGCGATGTCGGGCGGGTTGAGCGGCGCCTTGTCGAGGGCCGCATACCAGGCATCGTCGCTGCCGGGGCTGAGCCAGGCGCCGAGCGCCAGCGCGCCGAGCGTTGCCGCCGTGATCAGGGCTGCCCCCGGCCAGTCCACGTTTCGCCATGTCGTCCCCATCCGGGCAGGATACGCCCTTCAGCCCCTGTATTCAAAGGCGATTCAGCGACAAACCGGGCAGAAGATGGCCCGATGAGGCGCAAACAGGCAGCAACGGCGCCTCCATCTTCCGCAAGACAGCCGCCCATGTTATAACATGCGTAGCTACAGGAGCCCGCCCATGACCCGTCTGAAAATCCGCAAGATCGGCAATTCCCTCGGCGTGGTTCTGCCGAAGGAAGTGCTGGAACAGCTGAAGGTCAAAGAAGGCGACTCGCTGAATGTCGTTACCGCGCCCACCGGCATCACCCTTTCGGTGTCGGATGAGGAAGTTGATCGGCTGATGGCGATGGCGGAACGGATCATGGACGAGAACCGTGAGGTTCTTCGGGCGCTTGCGAAATGAGCGAGCCGACCTGGCTGCCGCTCGACCTGATCATACGGCTTCATGACCGGCAGATCGAACTCCACGGCG
>JBGSKU010000377.1:0-2883 GCA_041741055.1 Hyphomonas sp. | reverse complement strand
CGCGATGACCCGCCTCGGCCTCAACCTCATCCGGCTCTATGCGGTGCTGAGCGCGCCCTTCATTCCGGACGCCAGCGCCAAGATGCGCCGCGCGATGAAGACCGACGACACGTCATGGCCCGACGATATCGCCGACGCGCTGGCCACCCTCGACCCCGGCCATCCCTTCGAGACGCCCGAGGTTCTCTTCGCCAAGATCACCGACGAGGAACGCGAGGACTGGCAGAAGCGGTTTTCCGGCGTGCGGGCGTAGGGCGGCGTTCACCGCGCCGTCTCCGAGCCGTCGGTTTGCCGGACGGAGCAGACAAGAAAGAGGTGCGTCCCCGCCCGGAACAAGCGCGCAGCGCACCGGGACGGGCAGGCGCTCGCCCGGCTTGTGTTGCGCCCGCCGCATGGGGACGGTTCGAACGTTGCCCGGTTCGCGAGCGAGAACCGGGCGACGGAAGACTAACTGCGTCAAAACACAACCAGATCGCGTCCTAGAGTCCGACCACTTCGACGCCGCCCTTCTCGTTCGCAAACAGCACGACAATTCCAAGCTTCTCAAGCGCGGTCTCGGTTTCCCGGAACAGCGCGCGGTACCGTGGAAAATCCGGAAACCCTAATGCGACGGTTGCTTGAGGGTGGTCGTATTGCATGCGAAGCGCCTTGAGAAGGGCGCCGGCGAACCAATGCTGGGCTTGGAGTGTCGGTTGCGTTGGCTTGAGCTCTCCCGCTCGTGATGGGTCGCGATAGGAGTTTGAAGGATAACCCTTTACTTCTATCAGAATCTCCCGATTCTGCTGTTTCACATGCAAATCGACGCCGCGCGCTCTTGACCTGGTATCTGCTTTTGAGACCACCGACCAACCGCGTTGTCTGAGAAAGCTTTCGATCGTGTCAGAGACATTGCCTTCCCAGAACCACTCTGTCGTCGAGATTGCGTGGTCTGGAACTCTTGTAACCTGCTTGACGGACGGGGGCGTCGCCGTCGGAGTACTATCATTCGTGTAGTTGACCAACTTTCCCGAAGCGCCACGAATTCTTAGGATTGCGCCATCTTTTGCCAGCGAACGGCAAATCGCATTGATTGCTTGGCGCGGCGTGATGCTAAGACTTGAAGAAATCTCGTCATCGTCCTTGCCGGGAAACCTTGAAATGAAATCGATAACGCGCTGACGATTGCTCATATCTGGAATTTGCCAACTCACCAATTCAACCGCAAGATTGAATCATCAACCTCACCATCCCTCTTCCCCTCCCCCCAATCCGTGCTACGCTCCCGCCATGCTCGTCAAAACCGCCTTCCCCATCGACCGTATCCGCGTCCCCGTGAAGCGCGCCAAGACGCTCGATGCGGCCAAGGTGACGGAACTGGCCGAGCACATCCTCACCGAGGGTCAGCTCACCCCGATCCGGGTCCGGGCGGATGGCGAGAAATTCGTGCTGATCGAGGGGCTGCACCGGCTCGAAGCGATGCGGGCACTCGGCGAGGAGACGATTGAAGGCTACCTCGTCCATGCCCGGCTGCATTGAGAGACCGCGCCCGCAGTCAGGGCGCGGGCTGTAGCTACGGAGACACTACGCATGGACGACGGCGGCACGACGGATGCCCGACGCTGAATTTCCCTGCAAAACTGGCGGGTTCCCGTCCCGCCACGGGACACCCGCCGCCCCGATCCCGCCCGCCGGTCGCATGCGCCGATGCCACAGGGGGCAGCAAGTCCTCGACAGCGCTGCCAGCGACGATGTATAGAGCCATCCATTGACGCGTGGCATCGCTGCCGGTCGATGCTCGCCAGTCCTCGGACCGGTTGGCGTCCCTTGGCGAGCCCGACC
This sequence comes from Hyphomonas sp., assembly GCA_041741055.1. GTDB lineage: Bacteria > Pseudomonadota > Alphaproteobacteria > Caulobacterales > Hyphomonadaceae > Hyphomonas. The sequence continues at coordinate 1,065 of JBGSKU010000377.1, read as the reverse complement.
GCACCACGGAAAAGTCCGGAAAGGGACGAGATCAGCATGACCGACGCCGACGCGCGAAAGACGACCGATTGGGTCCGCATCCTCGCCGCCTACCGGGAGCCGAACGCCCTTCGCAGCCTGTTCGAACTCGTCGTGACGCTGCTGCCTTTCCTCGCGATCTTCGCGCTCGCCTGGTGGATGGTGGACTACAGCTGGTTCGTGGCGATGGGGCTCGCGGTGCTGAACGCGGGCTTTCTCGTCCGGCTCTTCATCATCCAGCACGATTGCGGCCATGGCAGCTATTTCCACAACCGGGTGCTTTCCGACTGGGTCGGGCGTATCCTCGGCGTGCTGACCCTCACCCCCTACGATGTCTGGCGGCGCACCCATGCGATCCACCATGCCGGTGCCGGCAATCTCGACAAGCGCGGCGTGGGCGATATCCTGACGCTGACGGTCGAGGAATACCGCGCGCTGCCGCTTCCTGGACGGATCAGGTACCGGCTCTACCGCCATCCCATCGTCCTCTTCTTCGTCGGCCCCCTCTACATCTTCGTGATCCAGAACCGGCTGCCGATCGGCCTGATGCGGTCGGGGACGCAGTACTGGACCAGCGCCATGGGTACGAATGCAGCGCTCGCCGCGATCCTGGCCGCGCTCTTCTGGTTCGGTGGCTGGAAGATCGTGGCCCTTGTCCTCTTGCCGACCGTCATCGTGGCCGCGTCGGCGGGTGTCTGGCTCTTCTTCGTGCAGCACCAGTTCGAAGAGACCCATTGGGACAGCGGCGAAGACTGGCAAATGCACGACGCGGCCTTGAACGGCAGCTCGAACTATGTGCTGCCGCCGGTGCTGCGCTGGTTCAGCGGCAACATCGGCATCCACCATGTCCATCACCTCTATAGCCGCATCCCGTTCTACCGCCTGCCCGAAGTGCTCCGCGATCATGCGGCGCTGGCCAACGCACAGCGCCTGACATTCCTTGACAGCTTCGCCTGTGCCCGGCTGCATCTCTGGGATGAGGCGAACCGCAAGCTTCTCTCGTTCGCCGAGGCGCGGCGGCTCCCCGCGCCGGGCTGAGCCGAGGCC
>JBGSKU010000376.1:0-3110 GCA_041741055.1 Hyphomonas sp. | reverse complement strand
CTGCCTGCGCTGCAACGCCTGCCGCAGCGTGCGCGTGCCCGCCCGCGACTTCACGATCAGCCGCAATGACCGCAAGGTGATGGCAAAGAACAGCACGCTGGTGCGCCGTCCGGTCGTCTCGCAGGCCACGCGGGAACAGTTCCGCCTGCTCAAGGCCTATGTGAAAACCCGGCACGACAATGGCGGCATGTCCGACATGACCTACCGGGATTACGTCGCCATGGTCGGCGGCAGCCCTGTGCAGAGCCTGATCTTCGAATACCGCGACGGACCGGAGGAGTCCGCGCCGCTGGTCGCCGCCTCGATCACCGACGTGCTGCGCGACGGCTTCTCGATGGTCTACACCTTCTTCGATCCCGAAATGGACGCGCGCAGCCTCGGCCACCACGTGATTCTCGACCACATCCGCCATGCGCAGGAGATGGGTCTGCCGCACGTCTATCTGGGCTATTGGGTCAAAGGCAGCCCGAAAATGGCGTACAAACGGCGCTATCAGCCACTCGAAGTGCTTGACGGCGACCGCTGGCGGCTCTTGAGAGACGACGAGTAAGCCACACGGCGAACCGGTCCTGAAGAGGCCGGCGCCCGGCACATGGGGAGGCGATCAATGATCAACCGGCGTAATCTGGTCGGCGCGGGGGCGCTTGGCCTGGCCGGCGCGGCAGCAACCTTTGCCAATCCGAAATCTGGGGCGGCCCTGTCCGGCCCGGCCATCAGCCGCAGCCGCCGCCGCTTCAACATGGTCACGACCTGGCCCAAGGGCCTGCCCGGCCTCGGACGCGCGGCGGAGCGTGTGTCGGAGTTTGTCTTCGCGATGTCTGACGGCCTGATGGAGATCAAGGTCTTCGCGGCTGGCGAGCTCGTCCCGCCTTTCGAGAGCTTCGACGCGGTCGCCAACGGCTCGGCCGACATGTACCACGGCGCCGACTATTACTGGACCGCCAAGTCCACCGCCTTCCCATTCTTCACCGCCGTGCCTTTCGGCATGACCGCGCAGGAGATCATGGGCTGGATCGATTTCGGCGGTGGACAGGAACTGTGGGACGAACTCGCCGGCCAGTTCGGCATCAAGTCGCTGCAGGGCGCCAATACCGGCCACCAGATGGGCGGCTGGTTCCGGAAGGAAATCCGTACGCTGAACGATTTCGTCGGCCTCAAGATGCGCATCCCCGGACAGGGCGGCGAAGTGCTGCGCGCGCTCGGCGGGGCCTCGGTGGCACTTGCAGGCGGCGAGATCTACCAGGCCCTCCAGACCGGCGCGATCGACGCGACCGAATGGGTCGGCCCGTGGAACGACTATGCCCTCGGCTTCCACCGTGAGGCGCCCTACTATTACGGCCCGGGCTTCCACGAGCCCGGCGCCAGCCTCGCCGTCGGCATCAACCGGGGCGTCTGGGACAGCCTGATCCCCAGCGAGCAGGAAATCCTGAAGGCGGCCTGCGCCGCCTGCAACCACCTGTCGCTCGGCGAATTCACCTACCAGAACTCGGTCCACCTCGACCTCCTCGTGCGCGAGCATGGCACACAGCTTCGTTCGTTCCCGGAGGAAGTGGTCAAGCGCATGTCGGAAGCTGCCTTTGACGTCCGCGCCGCCAGCGGCAAGGACGGCATCGAGAAGCGCATCTATGAAAGCTTCGAGGTGTCACTGAAGCTGATGCGCGGCTGGGCCGGTGTTTCGGACGGCCCGTACTACGCCGCCCGCGCGCTCGGCAAATAGGCCGCAGGCCCGCCATGGACACGTCTGTCTTCCTCCTGATCGGCACCGGCCTCAAATGGGCCGGCCTCGCCCTGCTGCCCCTGTTCGCGCTGCCGCTGATCGTTGTAGCGCTACCCGGCCTGCTCGATGGCCTTGCCAAACGCCTCTCGGCTTTCATCGACCGGCTCTCCGGCGCAGCGCTCGGCGCAGCCATGGTCAGCGGCCTGATCCTGCTCTTCGCGCAACTGGCGGTCGTGGTGCTGCGCTATGCCTTCGGCCTGTCTTTCACCTGGCTCAGTGAAATCGTGATGTACGCCTTTGCGGCGATGTTCATGCTGGGCTCTGCCGGCGCTTTGCGCGACAGCGCGCATGTCCGCGTCGACATCCTTCGCCCGCGCTTCGGCGAGACGGGGCGCGACTGGATCGAACTCGCAGGCGCCTATCTTTTCCTCTTCCCGATCTGCATGCGGATCATCACAACCAGCGAGGCCGGGCTTGCCCGGTCCTGGTCCCTGCTGGAAGGCTCACGCGAGTCCGATGGCTTGCCGATCCTGTTCCTGTTCAAGACACTCGTGCCTGCGCTGGCCGTGCTGCTGATGGCGCAGGGCCTGTCGGAAAGCCTTAAGGCCGCGCTGCGCCTGACCGGCGCGCTGCCACCCGAAACGCCCGAACAACTGAACGCGGAGGCGGGCGGCCATGGAACTTGAAGCCCTCCTCGCCATCGCCATGTTCGTGGCCGCCATCGGCGCGCTTCTCGCTGGCTATCCGGTCGCGCTGACGCTGGGCGGCGTGGCGCTGATCTTCGCGCTCGTGGGCATCGCGCTCGGCGTGTTTCCGGACTCCTTCCTGAAGGCCTTCCCGAGCCGGATCGAGGGCGGTTCGATCATGCAGAGCCAGACGCTGATCGCTGTGCCCCTGTTCGTGCTGATGGGGGTCATCCTCGAGCGCTCGCGCGTGGCCGAAGACCTGCTCACCATCGCCAGCCGCCTGCTCGCCGGCGTACGCGGCGGACTGGGCTACGCGGTGATCCTCGTGGGCACCCTACTCGCGGCGTCCACAGGCATTGTCGGCGCGACGGTGATCACCATGACGCTGATCGCCCTGCCGACCATGCTGCGCCAGGGCTATGACGTACGCCTCGCCACCGGCACCATCGCGGCGTCGGGAACGCTGGGCCAGATCATCCCGCCCTCGATCGTGCTGATCCTGCTGGCCGACGCCATCTCCAATGCCGCCAGCCAGGCCAGCCTGCGCACCGGGGCCGGCTCGGCCGTTGTCTCGGTCGGCGACCTGTTTGCCGGCGCGCTGATCCCGGGCCTGATCCTTGTCGTGTTCTATCTTGCCTGGATCGCGCTGACCGCCCTGACGCGGCCGGCGGCCTGCCCGCCGGCGGTGCTCGAAGAGGGCACAGCGC
>JBGSKU010000375.1:0-3426 GCA_041741055.1 Hyphomonas sp. | reverse complement strand
CCGCGAGGCCAAGGCCGCCCAGCGCGCTGCCGATGCCAGGAAGCGCGATGAGGAACTCGCCGCCCGCGGTATCCAGCGTATCGGCTGGGAAGACCTGATGCCCGAAGGCGAAGAGGAACGCCTCGCGCAGATGTACCAGGCGCAGATGGCGATGCTTTATTCCGGCGCCGGCGTGTCGGAAGGCTCGGCGGCCGACACCGCGGTGCAGATCGGCACGTTCAACACGGTGAAGGAACTCAACGGCAAGAAGATCCGCATCCCGGGTTATACTGTGCCGTTCGAATATGGCGCCGATGCGCAGATCAAGGAATTCCTGCTGGTGCCGTATTTCGGGGCCTGCATCCACTCGCCGCCGCCGCCGCCGAACCAGACGGTTTTCGTGATGGCTGACAAGCCGATCAAGATGAAGGACCTCGCCCAGGCCGTCTGGATCGAAGGCACGATCTACACGCAGACCCAGTCGAGTGACCTGGCGGACGCCGCCTACACGATCAAGCTCGACAAGGTCGAGACCTACGAATATTGACCGCGCCCGATCCCGGCCGCTTGAAGTTTGTCGCGTGGGACTTTGACGGCGTCCTCAATCGCAACATCCAGAACGGCGTCTTCGCCTGGTCGCGCGACTTCGAGCGCGACCTCGGCCTGTCGCTAAAATCCTTCAGCGCCCACTTGTTCGACGGGCGGTTCCAGAAGGCGATGGTCGGTGAGGCTTGCCTGGTGGAACTCGTCACCGAATGGACGCAGCAGAACGGCGCCGAAGGGCGCACCCGCGAGATACTCGACTACTGGTTCCGCAAGGATGCGATCCCGGACCATGACACTTTGGCGATTGTCAGTGCCTTGAAGGGCAAGGGCGTGCGCAACGTGATGGCCACCAACAACGAGATCCACCGCACCAATTATATCGAGACCGACATGGGCTTCGGCACGCATATGGAGCGCATCTTCGCAGCCGGTCGTATGCGGATCGCCAAGCCCGACACGGCCTATTTCGCACATATCGAAACCGAGCTCGGCGCAGCCCCCGGCGAAATCCTGCTGGTCGATGACCTGCACGAGAACATTCTCGCCGCGCGCGGTCGTGGCTGGCAGACCTTTCATTTCACCGAAGGCGCCCATGATGATCTGGCAGGCGCGCTTGGCCTCGGGCCACTCGGCGCCTATGGCGTCTCGCCCATCAGGTAGCGCGGCCCGGCGCCGGTTGTTCCGGCCTTGTCGCCGGGATTGTAGAGCGCGCATTTCTTCAGGGACAGGCAGCCGCAACCGATGCAGCCGTCGAGGCGGCTGCGCACCTGTTGCAGCGTGGCGATCCGGGCATCGAGCGAGGCGCGGATCGACCGGCTGATCCGCGTCCAGTCTGCCGCCGTCGGCGTCCGCCCGCTCGGCAGTTTCGCAAGTTCGCCAGCGATGCTCTCGATCGAGAGGCCCAGCTGCTGGGCGATCCGGATGAAGGAGAGGCGCCGGATATCTGCGCGGCGAAACCGGCGCTGGCCGCCGGGGCTGCGGATCGGCGTGATCAGGCCTTTGGCTTCGTAGAAGCGGATCGCCGACACGGACAGGCCCGTGCGCGCGGCAATATCGCCGATCAGCATCACATCATCGGGCCGCATGCAGCGCCTCCAAAATAATCCTTGACCTAAATCTAGGTTGAGGTTGCACAAGGCGGGCGTCAACCCTTCCGCAGATGAGAAAAGGACAACGGGACATGACGCAGACAAGACTTGAACACGTAAACCTCACCGTCAGCGATCCGGCGCGCACCGCGCAGATGCTGGTCGACCTGTTCGGCTGGAAGATCCGCTGGCAGGGCCCCGCAATGGCCGGCGGTCTCACCATCCATGTCGGAACAGATACGGACTATCTGGCCGTCTATGCCGCCCCGCCCCGGCCGGGCGCGCGTGCCGGGTTCCAGAAGGGCGCGCCGCTGAACCATGTCGGCATCGAAGTGGACGATCTGGATGGCGTGGAGCGTAAGGTGATCGCCAAGGGCCTCGTGCCTTTCAGCCATGGCGACTACGAGCCCGGCCGCCGCTTCTATTTCTTTGATGCGGATGGAATAGAATACGAAATCGTCAGCTACGCCAAAGCCTGAGCCGGGGCCGGGCAAACATCCGGACAAAAAAGAAGGGCGGCCGTTTGGCCGCCCCTCACTACTCTACTCGGGTACTCTACTGTTCACGAGAATGCAGGTGTAATCCCTAACACCGTGTGAACGACGTGACGCAATCAGCTCTGTTTGGCGAGCAGGTTGCGAATTTCTTCAAGCAGCACTTCCTGGCGCGGCGGGGCGGGCGGGGGGGCAGCTTCTTCCTTTTTCTTCAGCGTGTTCATGCCCTTGATCAGCATGAACATCACGAAGGCGACGATCAGGAACGAGATACAGGCCGACACAAACGCGCCGATTTCCATGATGGCGGCCGGTTTGGTCACTTCCCCGGCAGCGTCCAAGACGGCCGGCGAGATGATGATCTTGAGTGTGGACAGGTCGAGCCCGCCCATGATGGGCGCCAGAAGCGGCAGGAACACGCCTTGGATGAAGGCGGTGACGACCGTTGCGAAAGCGCCGCCCATGACAAAGCCGACGGCCATGTCGATGAGGTTGCCCTTCATCGCGAACTCTTTGAATTCCTTGAGCATATTTCCCCCTTGCCGAAATCCTGCTACCCGAAAGCTACCGGTTCAGATTGCGGGGTTTGACCGCAGCGTCAAGCGGGGGTGACATGAAGCCTGCGCAAGGAAGGCGCTTCAGCGGGCTTCCGGATCGTCGCCGCCATTGACGCGGGCGCGCAATTCCTTGCCGGCCTTGAAGAACGGAACAGCCTTGGCGGGAACCTTTACAGGCTCGCCGGTGCGCGGATTGCGTCCGCGCCGGGCGTCCCGCTGGCGGACCGAAAAGGCGCCGAAGCCGCGCAGTTCCACCCGGTCGCCGCGCGACAGCGCTTCGCCGATCTCGTCCAGGATCACGTTGACAACCTTCTCCACGTCCTCGTGACGCAGGTGCGGGTATTCAGCCGCGAGCTTATCGATGAGTTGAGACTTCAGCATCCTGTTGATATTAAACGTATTTGCGGCGGGAGCGCTAGGCCCCCGCCGCAAACATTGCTTGAATTTTAGATAGGCCGCGTTGCCGGGCCCGGCTGGTCTCAGCCTTCGGACATCAGCTGTTCAGCCTGGCCCTTCCAGTCATCACGCTCCATCCGGCCCTGGAAGGCGAGCTCTTCTTCGAGGCTCGCAACCTGTTCGGCCGACAGCGCGGCGACCTGCCAGAAGTGGAAGATGCCCGCTTCGTTCAGCTTCTTCTCGAACGCCGGACCGACGCCCTTGATCTGCTTCAGGTCATCCGCATCGCCTTGCGGCGCGGCGAGACGGCCCCGCGCGTCGAGCGACTTGGCATCGCCCTTGGCGGCCGGAGCCGCCTTGGTCTTG
>JBGSKU010000374.1:0-2349 GCA_041741055.1 Hyphomonas sp. | reverse complement strand
CGCGGCCGCAGAGCGTGTGCGCCGGGCCGTTGCGGCGGGCACGTTCAGCGTGCTCGGCAATACGCGTCAGGTTTCCGTCACGATCAGCGCCGGCGTTTCCAGCCTGAACGGTGTGGACGACACGATGGCCAAACTGATGGGCCGGGCCGACAGTGCGCTCTATCAGGCCAAGTCCGCCGGTCGCAATCGCGTTGAAAGCATCGCGGCCTGATTGACAGGCCCGCCGCCGCGCGCGACAGCGGGCGCCATGTCAAACCGTTTCGCGGCCTTCCGGCACTCGTCCTATAGCCGGTATTTCCTGTCCCGGTTCCTGACATCCTTTTCAGCCCAGGTCGTTTCGGTCTCTGTCGCCTGGCAGATGTATGACGTGACGCGCAATCCAGCCCTGCTCGGCTGGATCGGCCTCGTGCAATTCCTGCCGGCGCTGCTGCTCGTCGTAGTCACCGGCAACGCGGCCGACCGGCTCGGCCGGCGTCTTGTCATGGGCTGCGGCGCGCTCGTGATGATGAGTTGTGCCGCCAGCATCCTCTTCCTCGTCCTCAACCAGCGTTTCGAACCAACGCTCGTGCTCGCCATCCTCACCCTGTTCGGCACGGCCCGCGCCTTTTACGGCCCGGCGGCGACCAGCCTCGCGGTCAATCTCGTGCCGCGCGAAGATTTCGCCAATGCGGTGGGCTGGATCACATCGTCCTGGCAGCTCGCCAGCATCGCGGGGCCGGTTGTCGGCTCGCTGCTCTATGGGCTGGCGCCTCAGGCCGCCTATGGCACCGCCACGTGCCTCTTCGTGCTCGCCGCCGCCCTGATCTTCTCGATCCCGAAACCGGCCCAGAAGATCAACCGTGAGCCGCCCACGCTGTCCAGCATCCTTGGCGGCTTCCGGTATATCTGGCGGGAGAAGGTGGTTCTCGGCGCGGTCTCGCTCGACCTGTTCGCGGTTCTGCTCGGCGGTGCGGTTGCGCTCATGCCGGTCTATGCGCGTGACATCCTGCAGGTTGGGGAGTTGGGCCTTGGCCTGCTGCGCGCGGCCCCGGGCGTCGGCGCGATCATCGGGATCGCCCTGATCACAGCGTTTCCGATCCGCGATCATGCGGGCTGGATCCTGATCGTTTCGGTCATCTTCTTCGGCCTCGCGACCGCCGTGTTCGGGCTGTCAACGCTCGCCTGGTTGTCCATCCTGGCCCTGATGTGCGTCGGCGGGTTCGACATGGTCTCGGTCTATGTGCGTGAGATCATCCTCCAGCTCTGGACGCCGGATGACGTGCGGGGCCGTGTGAATGCGGTGAATTCGATCTTTGTCGGTGCCTCCAACGAGCTTGGCGAAACGCGGGCCGGCTTCATGGCGGCCGCGATCGGGCCGGTGGCGACCGTGGTGCTTGGGGGATTCGCGGCCATGGGGGTTGCGGCGGCCTCAGCGGCCATCTTCCCCCGCCTGCGGGATATCCGGCACCTGAACGAGGATCAGGACGAGAAAACCCGGATCACCTGAACGGAAAAACCCGCGCCTTTGGGGCGCGGGTTTCTTGAAATTCCTATAAGGAACAAGATCTTACTTGATCTTGCCTTCTTTGAATTCGACGTGCTTTTTCGCGACCGGGTCGTATTTCCGCTTCACCATTTTCTCGGTCATGGTGCGCGGGTTTTTCTTCGTCACGTAGAAAAATCCGGTATCTGCCGTCGAATTCAGGCGGATCTTGATGGTGGCGGGTTTTGCCATGGGACGGCTCGCTTGGGCTAGGGGTGTATCTCGAAAGGGCGCTTATTGGCGGGGCGGACCAGCAAAGTCAAGCCATCAGAGACGGTCTGTCTGATGCCCGGTCCTCGTCCATCGCAGGAAGGGGGGATTCAGCGGCGAACCGGGCCTTTCGAGACGTTCGCCGATTTCGCCCAGCATGAACCGCGTGACCGAAGGCAGGTCGAGCTTCATGGCGTCTGCCAGCGTCACCCATTGCAGGTCCGACAGCTCGGCCCCGTCCACCGGCGGCCGTTCGTCGATCAGGGCGAGTTCGGCTTCCGCCATGAAGAAACGCGCATCGAACCGCCGTGGCCGGAAGGGCGGCGTCACTGCACGGCCGATGAACACCAGCGGCGACAAGTCCGGCGCCACATCCAGCGCATGGAAATCTTCCCAGCCTGCCGGGCTGGCTACCGGCATCTCGGCAGAGCGGCCAACGATCAGCCCGGTCTCCTCGAACGTCTCCCGGATCGCGGTCAGCGCGAAGGCACGCGGATTGCGCCGCGACTGGATGCGCAGCTTGGCCTCCACCTCGGGGCGCAGCTCGTCCCAGGCGATCGCTTTTCCGTCATGCGGGTCCACGCGCCCGCCCGGGAACACGTACTTGTCCGGCATGA
>JBGSKU010000373.1:0-3414 GCA_041741055.1 Hyphomonas sp. | reverse complement strand
GCCTTTGTGCCGCCGCCCGGTTCGTCATCGTCGCCTTTGTCTTCCGGCGCCGACCGGTCGGTGATCCGCGACAGGTGGATACCCGCCCCGATCAGCCCGCCGATGGGGCCAAACTGCACGATCGCTGCGGCCATGAAGATCACCGGCACGTGAAGGTCCAGCTTCGCAAAGATCAGGAACAGGGCGACCAGCACCACGCTGCCGAGGGCGAAACCGGCGCCGATACCCACCACGATATGCCTCAGGAATCCACGTGCGATGACACGTTCGTCGTCTTTTGCGGCGTCAAGGATCATCTTGAACAGCATGGCGGGCCGGGCTCCTCAGCGGAACGGGCTCATTTTTGCGCCGCTGCCGCCAAAAGAAAAGCCCAGGCAGCGACCTTTGGCAGCGACATATCGCGGTGCCGCGCGGCTCGACAGGGGCGGGGGCTGGGGGCTAGAAGGGGCCGAGTCTGAAGAGGTTTGATCGAGAGTGCCGATGTCTGAACGCCCCACATTCCGCATCAAAGGCGAAACCGGCGACTGGGAAGTCGTCATGGGTCTGGAAATCCATGCCCAGGTCGCCTAGAATGCGAAGCTGTTCTCCGGCGCCTCGACTGCGTTCGGCGCCGATCCGAACTGCAACGTCTCGCTTGTTGATGCGGCGATGCCGGGCATGCTGCCGGTGATCAACAAGTTCTGTGTCGAACAGGCGATCCGCACGGGCCTTGGCCTGAAAGCGCAGATCAACACCTACAGCCGCTTTGACCGGAAGAACTATTTCTATCCGGACCTGCCGCAGGGCTATCAGATCAGCCAATTCGCGCACCCGATCGTCGGCGAAGGCGAGATCGAGGTGGATGTCGAAGTGCCCGGCAAGGAAGACTATGCCTTCACCTGCCGCATCGAGCGGCTGCACCTTGAGCAGGATGCGGGCAAGTCGATCCACGACATGGACCCGAATGCCACTTACGTGGACCTGAACCGCTCCGGCGTGGCCCTCATGGAGATCGTCTCCAAACCCGACGTGCGCTCCCCCGCCGAGGCCGCCGCCTATGTCAAGAAACTGCGCGCCATCGTGATCGCGCTCGGCACCTGCGACGGCGATATGGAGAAGGGCAACCTGCGCGCCGACGTGAACGTCTCGGTCTGCAAACCCGGCCAGTATGAAAAGTTCCGCGAAACCGGAGACTTCAAACACCTCGGCACGCGCTGCGAGCTGAAGAACATGAACTCCTACCGCTTCATCCAGCAGGCCATCGAATACGAAGCGCGCCGCCAGATCGAAATCATCGAAGGCGGCGGCACGGTCGATCAGGAAACGCGCCTCTATGATCCGGTAAAGGGCGAGACGCGTTCGATGCGGTCCAAGGAGGATGCGCACGACTACCGATATTTCCCGGATCCCGATCTCCTGCCGCTCGAATTCGAACAGGCCTGGATCGAGGAAATCCGCAAGTCGCTGCCCGAACTGCCGGACCAGAAGCGCGCCCGCTTCGAGAAAGACTACGGCCTCTCGCGCTATGACGCCGGCGTGCTGACTTCGGATGCCGACAAGGCCGAGTATTTCGAAATCGTCGCCAAGGGCCGCGATGCGAAGCTCGCCGCCAACTGGGTCACGCAGGAACTCTTCGGCTACCTCAACAAGGAAGGCCTGGAACTGTCGCAAAGCCCGGTTTCAGCCGACGCGCTGGGCGGCCTGGTCGCGCTCATCTCTGACGATACGATCAGCGGCAAGATCGCCAAGGACGTCTTCATGCGGATGATCGCAGGCGAGGGTGAAGCTGCCGCGATCGTCGAGAAGCATGGCCTGAAACAGGTCACCGACACTGGCGCCATCGAGAAGGTGGTCGACGAGATCATTGCGGCGAACCCGGAACAGGTCGCCAAGGTGAAGGACAAGCCGCAGACACTCGGCTGGTTCGTCGGGCAGGTGATGAAGGCTTCGGGTGGCAAGGCCAATCCGAAAGCAGTCAACGATATCCTGAAAGCGAAGTTGGGGATCTAAACTTCTATCCCCTGTCCTGCTGCCTGCGTCACCCTCGATGCGCGAAGCGCATCGAGGGTGACGCATTTGCTGAGTTAAGAATAAGGGAGGGGGAGCGGCGCAACGCCGAACTCAAAACCCCGCGCGTATCCGCGCCGCCACCGGCTCCAGCTCGGCCGCACTCTTCATCCCGCCGCTCGCATGTGCGCCCATCTTCACGCCTTCCCACACGGGCATGATGTGGAAATGCAGGTGGAACACGGTCTGCCCGGCCGGCGCGCCGTTGAACTGCACCACGCGCAGCCCGTCCGGCTTCAGCCCAGCCTCCACCGCTCGCGCCACCTTCTGCACACGGAGCATGTAGTCGCCCAGCGCCGCTTCCGGCAGGTCGAGAAAATTGCGCGCCTCGGCCCGCTTGGGGATCACCAGCGTGTGCCCCTCCACCTGCGGAAACACATCCATGAAGGCGAGCGCCACCTCATCCTCAAAAACCTTCACACTCGGCATCTCGCCGCGCAGGATCTTGTTGAAGATGTTGGAGGGGTCGTAGGCAGCGTGAAGGGTCATGGTTCTTTCCTGAACGGTGTTCGGTCTTTGAGGTATATGAAATCGGCGTCCACCGCTGCGCGTTCCCGCTCCAGATATTCGGCGACGGCGTCGCGGAATCCGGGATGGGCAATCCAATGGGCGGAATAGGTGAGCACCGGGGCATAACCCCGGGCGAGCTTGTGGCCGCCCTGCGCGCCGGCCTCGACGGTCTTGAGGCCATGGGCGATGGCAAAGTCGATGGCCTGATAGTAGCAGGTCTCGAAATGCAGCATGGGGCGCGGGTCGCTGCAGCCCCAGTAGCGGCCGTACAGCGTTTCAGAGCCGATCAGGTTCATCGCCCCGGCAATTACCGTGTCACCGTCGTAAGCGAACACGAACAACAGGTCCTTGGCCATCCGTTCCCGGAGCAATGAGAAACTGGTGCGCGTGAGGTAGGGCGAGCCCCACTTACGGCTTCCGGTGTCCATGTAGAATTCAAAGAACCTGTCGAGATGATCTTCGGTGATTTCATCGCCGGTGATGTGGCGGAATTCGAGCCCGTCCTGCGCCTTTGCCCGCTCCTTGCGCAGGTTCTTGCGCTTGTCGGAGGAGAGGGAGGCGAGAAAATCGTCGAACGACGTGTAGCCGTTATTCTGCCAGTGGAATTGCTGGTCGGTGCGGATCAGGAAACCGGCGGCTTCCAGCGCGGCCGTTTCGGACGCTTCGATAAAGTTGATGTGCATCGAGGACGCATCGGTCTCCATTGCCACCTGGAAGGCGCCTTGCAGCAGCGCCGCCTTGTACATGTCCGCGTCCGGTCCGGGCGCGACCAGAAGCCGCCGCCCGGTGACGGGCGTGAAGGGCACAGCGCAGAGCAGCTTGGGATAATAGGCGCCGCCTGCGCGCTCCCAGGCGTCG
>JBGSKU010000372.1:0-1535 GCA_041741055.1 Hyphomonas sp. | reverse complement strand
TGACAGAACCGGAGGCTCCCCCCCACCCCCTCGCATTCACACGCACTCGCTCCTCTGCCTGTCATCCCGGCGAACGCCGGGACCCAGAGAGGCAAGGGCGCACATATCCGCACAGGATCCCCGCTTTCGCGGGGGATGAGCGGACATTGAAAACACCTGAAACCCACCGGCCAGCCTCAAAGCTGCGTCCGGGCGCCCGTGCAGCCTACTCCGCCGCGACGGCGACTTCGCCGGCCAGCCAGAGGTCAAAATCCTTCAGGGCACGGATGGCCTGTGCCATCTTCTTGGCGCGGCCCTTGTCCTTGCCGCGCAGGCGTTTGCCGTCTTCGCCCGTCCGGGAAAATTCCTCGATATCTGGGAAGAGACCGAAATTCACGTTCATCGGCTGGAAGGTCTGGCCGTCGGCGAGGTGTCCGCCCGTGATGTGGTTGACCAGTGCGCCCATCGCGGTTGTCGGCGGAGGCGCCTCCAGCGTCATGCCGAGGCGTTCAGCCGCAGCGAGCCGCCCCGCCAGAAGGCCCATCGCGGCGCTCTCGACATAGCCCTCCACGCCCGTCACCTGGCCGGCAAAGCGCAGGCGCGGCAGGCTCTTCATTCGCAGCTGCCGGTCCAGCAGCTTCGGCGAGTTGAGGAACGTGTTACGATGAATGCCGCCCAGTCGCGCAAACTCGGCCTTCTCGAGGCCGGGGATCGTCCGGAAAATCTCCGTCTGCGCCCCATATTTGAGCTTGGTCTGGAAGCCGACCATGTTCCACAAAGTGCCCAGTGCATTGTCCTGGCGCAGCTGCACGATGGCGTGCGCCTTGACCGTGGGGTTGTGCGGGTTGGTCAGGCCGACCGGCTTCATCGGGCCCCAGCGCAGGGTCTCGCGCCCCCGCTCCGCCATCACCTCGATCGGTAGGCAGCCTTCGAAATAGGGCGTGTTCTTTTCCCAGTCCTTGAATTCGGTCTTCGGTGCGGCCAGCAGGGCGTCCAGGAAGCGGTTATACTCTTCCTCCGTCATCGGACAATTGATGTAAGCCGCCGTATCGCCGCCGGGGCCTGCCTTGTCATACCGGCTCTGGCGCCAGGCCTTGGACATGTCCACCGTCTCAAAGTAGACGATCGGTGCGATGGCATCGAAGAAGGCAAGGTCGGTCTCGCCGGTATGGGCGCGGATTGCCTCGGCGAGGTTGATCGAGGTCAGAGGGCCGGTCGCCACGATCACCGAGTCCCAGTCTTCGGGCGGCAGGCCGGCGATCTCCTCGCGCACAATGGTAACCAGCGGATGGGCTTCCAGCTTCGCGGTGACCGCTTCGGCGAAGCCTTCGCGGTCCACCGCCAGCGCGCTGCCGGCGGGCACCTGGTGGTCCTTCGCGGTGGTGATGATGAGGCCGTTCGCGCGGCGCATCTCTTCGTGCAGCACGCCGACGGCATTGGTTGTGTGATCATCCGAGCGGAAGGAGTTCGAGCAGACGAGCTCGGCCAGCTGGTCAGTCTGGTGGGCCTCGGTGCCTCGCGTGCCGCGCATCTCGTGCAGGATGACGGGTACGCCG
>JBGSKU010000371.1:0-3069 GCA_041741055.1 Hyphomonas sp. | reverse complement strand
GTGGCGGCCGCTGGCGCAGTGGAGACGCCGGACACATCCTTCCTTGTACAGACTTTCGACAATCTATTGAACGGTGTCTCCGGCCTGACACCGGCGACGCGCGATTCCTACTCAAAGCAGATGCGTACCGTATTCGCGGGCTCGCTTCTGCCAGCCTATGGACGATTTGCCGATGCGGCCGGCCAGCTGATCGAGTCCGCGCCGGCCGAGCCGGGTATCTGGCAATTGAAAGATGGCGAGGCGTATTACCGCGCGATCCTCGCCGCCTATACGGGCACTTCGGAAACACCTGACGCCTTGCACGCACGCGGCCTGTCGGACGTGGCCCGCCTGACGGACGAACTGGACGCGGCCCTCACCGAGGCGGGTCTTGTCGATGGCACGGTCGGCGAACGCCTGGCCTTTCTCGCCCAGCAGCCCAGCCAACTCTACGAGGATTCCGATCTTGGCCGCGCCGCGCTGATTGAACGTTTGTCCAATCTGACCACGCGCGCCAGCGCCGTCGTCGAAAGCCAGATCGGCCCGGTGCCGGCCTCGGCCGTCACGGTCAGCATGGTGCCGTTGGCCTTTGCCGCCTCGGCGCCTTCTGCCACCTACACACCGCGCACCGCCGATGGCCGGAACCCCGCCCGTTTCGAGATCAACCTGACACGCATGAGCGACTGGCCGGACTACAGCCTGCCGACACTGGTCTTCCACGAGACGCTGCCCGGACACCATCTTGAAAGCGCGATGACGACGGAAAACGGCGGACTGCCGCTGGCACGTCAGTTGATCTGGAATGTCGGCTATGGCGAGGGCTGGGCGTCCTATGCCGAAACGCTTGCTGACGAGGGTGGTCTCTATACGGACGACCCGCTCGGACGGATCGGCTATCTGCAGTCAATGTTGCTGCGCGCCGCGCGGCTGGCCGCCGATACCGGCATCCACGAGCAGAAATGGACGCGCGAACGCACGGTGGCCTATATCATCGCAGTAACGGGGCTGAGCCCGGAAGCGGCCAGCGACGAGGTTGATCGATACAGCGTCTCGCCGGGCCAGGCGGCCGCCTACTGGATCGGGCGCCAGCGCATTCTCGACCTGCGTGAACGGGCCCAGCGTGTGCTGGGGCCGCGGTTCGAGCCAAAGGCGTTCCATGCGGCGATTTTGGGAGGGGGGCCACGCCCGCTCGACATGGTCGAGGCCGACGTGACCCGCTGGTATACCGAAGCCGGGCGCTAGACGCGCAGCTCAGGCGGCAAGACGGACCACATTGTCCGAGCGGTGGATCGGCTGGAAGCCGGCTTCGAGGTCAGCCACCATGTGCTTGCGCAGGTCGCCTTCGAACTCGAGGGAGATGAACACCGCGCTGGCGCCATAACGTTCCGCCTCGGCAAAAGCCCAGATCGGCTGGATGTCATGCGGCTTGCCGGAGAGTTCCATCACCCGGAAGATGCGCCAGCCGCAGGCCTCAGGAACCGCGAAGATGGCAACGCCCGGCGCCCGTGCCCAGGGCGCATCGGCGGCGGCCCGCTGGAAAGACCATGCCTTGCCTGATTGACCGCGAAAGCTGACTGCGTTGCTCATGTTCCTGCTCCGTTCTGATGTTCTGTTCCTACTCTGTTCCAGATTGGTTCGCAAGAAGTTTTTGGTAAACAAGGGGTTAATTCCAACGTGGAATCCGTTAACGGACGATCGTGAACTTGCGGCTGTCGAAGACGCGCAGCACCTGCTTGAGCTCGCGCCCGCGCCGCAACACCTGACCGCCCAATCCGTAGACGGCATACTGGCCCTGCCTGTTGGCAAGTGCGGGTTCCTTCTCGATCCGCCAGGTCGGGCTTTCGGCATGGCGCCGGAAGATTGCGAAGGTGGCGACGTCGCGCCCGAAGCCGATCGAATAGTCGCGGGCCTCTCCGGCAATCACCAGCCGGCCATAGACATCGAGAATGGGCTGCAGCTCGCTCTTCTGGAAAGCGACCACTGGATCGGACGCAGGCTTGCGAGACGGGAACTCGGACATTGATGACAGTTCCGCATAGCTTGGCCCCGTCGTCCAGTCCTTCCGGGAGCTAACTGCGAATTAATCCGCTTTTCCTGAAAACGCCGCTTTTCGGACTTGCCGCCGACACAGCACACCGCCATCTTCGAATTGTCGGGCGGAGGCGTTTAACAGGTGCTCCAGACCCATCAGCCCCCCCAGCCCCCTGGGGCGCTTGATCAGCTTCTGTCCGACACCTCCCCCCATTGAAGTCGAGCCGGTGCGCATTCAGCGCTTGCCGAACCTTTCGAGCACGGGCTTCACGATCCGTCCGGCCTTCTGGCCGATACCTGAAACGGTTGAGAGCCGGCGGGCGATGAAGGCGTCGAGGTCTTCCGGCGCCGGATGGTCGGCCCAATGGAGCACAATGGACGGCAGTACGGCAGCCAGAAGGCCCCGCTTGGAATAGCGGTTATAGTCGTCTGACTGATCGCCGGCCGCAGTCCAGATCAGGTCGGCGACTTTCCAGGTCCGCTGCAGCGCCGGGCCCGCGCCCCAGGGCAGGAATCCCCGGCTGGCGGCACGGCGTACGGCTTCGCGGTTCGGCTCCAGCGCGTCGAGCCAGGCCAGGATACCCGCCTTCACACGTTCCGGAACACGCAGCGCGCTCATGTCGACCTCGGCCAGCGCATCGCGGGCCCGTGCGTCCGCATCATCAAAAAACCCGTCGATGAGGTCGACAACACCGTTGGGCGCGGCGAGGGCGCGTTCACCTTGTGCAAGCCCGGCACGCGCCGCTGCCGCATCTGCGGCAGCTTGAGTCCACCCCTCGAAAGGCACATCCGGGAGCAGTTCGTCCAGCCAACGACGGCGAAGAAGTCCGGAAGGCGTTTCAGTCATCGTAAATTCCCCGCAGGCTAGGGCTTGGCGGAACCGCACAGCCCGTGATATAGGCCGCGCTTTCCGGGCTGTCAGGTCCGTTTATCCCCTTATGCGGGCGCGCGCGTCCGAACCAAAGCTGATGGAGAAGTCCCATAGTACAGATCGTCGTCCGCGATAACAACGTCGAGCAAGCCCTGCGCGCGCTTAAGAAGAAGATGCAGCGCGAAGGC
>JBGSKU010000370.1:0-2603 GCA_041741055.1 Hyphomonas sp. | reverse complement strand
GCGCGCCACTCGCCATCATCGCGCCCGGCGATCTTGCACATTGCGCGGTCGCCCTTGGCAGGTGCGCGGCTGCGGCTCTTGCCAGACGGGCCGCCATAGACGAGCTCGGGTCCGAACAGGCCGTTGTCGCCCACGCACTGGCCGATCAGGTCGCCGTCGCGCGTGACGCGGGTGAATTCCACGAGGCCGGACGGGGGCGGGCGATCCGCCTGAGCAAAGCTGCGCTTGCCGGTCCGCTCAAGCAGCCCCTCGCGTTCCAGTTCCTCCAGAACCTCGCGCAGGATGGCGCGTTCGCGCCCCTTCACCTTCAGCCCCTTGGCTATGTCGGCTTTGGAGGTGGCGGCGGGGTTTTCCTTCAGGAAATCAAGGACAGTCTGTCGGTCTGGAAAGCTCATAACCGGGCATATAGGCGAGTTCGCGCCGGAATGCGCGGGGGGAATCGCGAATTTGACGATTTGGCGTTGTTACTGGGCACGCATGCCCTATCCGATGAAGCAGGAAATCTGAGTGCCGCGCCAATTCGGGCTGCCCGGCTGATCGGCGACCGGATTTAACACTTGTCCAGAATCGAAGCGGCGTGCCCTGCATTCCCGGTTTGCCAAAGCATAGCAGCTCGACGAATTCGAGTTCGCGGCTTCCAGATTGCAGACATATGTGATGGAGATGACCTCATAAGAAGGCTTCTTTTGCACGGGATCTTCCGACGGTTTCGGGTTTGAGAAATCAAAGAACGTCGCGTCTTCCAGAGTTGTTCGGCGATAAGTTGGAATTTCGGGCGCGTCGTCTGCGGGATCATCGACCCAAAGGCCTTCTTCATTCGGCGGGGCGCCCAAGGCCGTTTCAACCGGTTGCGAAGCTGAGTCCGATGAAAGATTTCTGGGCTCCGCATCATTTGCAAGGGTGTCAGTCCCTGAAGTGATAGAAACTGGAGTCCACCCATTCATCGCTGCGTAGGCCAAAGCCGCCAATGTGGCGCTGCCTGCCAGAATTGGCAGAACCCTGGATGATCGCTTTGGTCCAACTGCGGCAAGCACTTCAGCGGAAAGATCGCCTTTCGGCATCAGCATGTTTACGGCACGTACGTAGCCGGGAATGAGATCAAGCGGCGTTTCCTTCACAATTACCGGAAGTATTCTGCCTTCGGGGTCTCGCCACTTTTTCTTCACATAGCCAAGCTCTGTGAGTGTGTATTTGTTTGGCGCGAAGAAAACCGGAGCGATCAGCAAAATTACCAGATCTGCCCTGTCGATCTCCTTTTTTATCTTTTTGTCGAATGCAGACGAATATTCGAGCTGCTGGTCCCAAAAAACTTTGTGCTTGGAGTTGATCAACTTGACGGCAATCAATTCTGCTTCGCTATGCAATTCGCGCGGATAACAAATAAATATTCGCATCTTGCTGCCCCCATACTCGCAAGGCAGAGCTTGGGTAAGCGGGCGATCAAAATCAACCTTTAATGCAGATCATGTTCTCCATCGTGCGCGATTTCTAAGCGCACGGTGCGTTCTACAGCCGGGCATTCTGTTAAGGATTCGCCGCAGGCAACTTCATCGGATCGACGGCCGTCAGCGCGAAGGAACCCGCTTGCGCGCCCCATTCCCCGGTCAGCACTTCGTAATGCAGGTGGTTGGCAACATTGTACTTCGAGTTGTGGCCCATTTGGCCGATCACGTCGCCCGGCTTCACCTTGCCGCCTTCAGCGAGGCCAGCGGTGAAATCCCTGAGGTGCGCATAGCGCGTGAATACACCGTCGCCATGGTCGATCACCAGCATGTTTCCGAAATCGTCCCGGTACGTCTTTTCCCGCACCACGCCGGCTGCAGCGGCATAGATATCAACGGCGTCGGGGCTGTAGAAGTCGATACCCTTGTGGTTGCCGAAGCTGCGCGCGCCGAATCCGGACGAGAAGCATGCGGTCTGCACCGGCGCGGTCGCCAGCGTCACCTTGCCGTTAACCCGCACAAAGGGGCGGAAATCCGTGATCATCAGGTTTGCATCCGTGGCCGGACGGTTCGCGACCGTCATGCCCGGGCAGACAGACATGGTCAGCGGAAACACGGTCTTGACCGGCTTGGACCCAGGCTCGGGGACGGAAGCCAGCGGCTCGGCCGGGGCCGGCTTCACCGCCTGCGTCGTCGCGCAGGCCGCCGCAATGAAGACGACCGCAACTGTTAGCGCGTGATAGGGCTTGAACGTCAGCATGGCGGGCCTTCTGAGAGACAAGCGCTAACGTAGCGTGAAGATTGCAGGCGGACAATCCGCCCGCCCGCTTACAAGCTTGTCACGTGGCCGGTCCTCAGGCTTCGGACGGCTTCTTGGCAACTGCTTTCTTCTTTGCAGGGGCTTTCTTGGCCGCAGGCTTCTTGGCGGCGGTCTTCTTCGGCGCGGCCTTCTTCTTGCCGCCTTCGCCCGCCTTGGCGTTCACCAGCTCCAGCGCCGCTTCCAGGGTCACCGTCTCCGGCGCCATGTCCTTGGGCAGAGTGGCGTTGACCTTGCCCCACTTCACATAGGGGCCATAGCGTCCTGCAAACACTTCCACCGGCCCGCCGTCCGGGTGGTCTCCGAGGCTCTTCAGCGCCGCCACGCCGCCGCGTCCGCCGCCC
>JBGSKU010000369.1:0-5452 GCA_041741055.1 Hyphomonas sp. | reverse complement strand
ATGCGCACGATGGGCGTGTCGGCGCTGGCCTCGTCGCGCACTTCGAGGGCATCGATCGACTCCGCCAGCTGCGCCGCCTTGCGCCGGCTGTCTTCGAAGGAGGCATGGGCCAGAACGACGCCGAACTCATCCCCGCCAAGCCGGCCGACGATATCGGTTTCACGGGTCCGCTGGGCCAGGATTTCGGCGACCTTCAGCAGAACACTGTCGCCGGCCGCGTGGCCGTAGATGTCGTTAACCAGCTTGAAATTGTCGAGATCGATGAAGATCAGCGACAGGGGCGTCTGGAACCGGCCTGAAAGGGCGATCTCGCGGCGCACTTCGCGCTCGAAGGCGCGGCGGTTGAAGATCGGCAAGAGGGCGTCATTGTCCGCCAGCAGCTCGGACTCGGCCAAAGCGGCGCGTAGCATCGCGGATTCGTCGCGCAGCGCCATCACCTCCTCGCTCAAGGCCTCCACCGCCGCCCTCGTGCGCCGGTCAAGCTGGGTCAGGTCGAGACCCAGCGCGTCCAGAAGGGCGCGGGTTTCGCCGGGATCCGACATGGGAAAGTCCTTGGCCATGGCGGGCAGGATAGCGCCGAATCAGCCCCCTGTAGAGCCCTGCCCGCACTTCGCGCGTGACGCGAATGGTTGACCGGCCCGCGCGCGCTCCTATGGTGCGCGTTTTCCGGCAGCGAGGCGGGTATGGGAACGGGCAAGACCCCGGTTGTGGGCATCATCATGGGCAGCCAGTCGGACTGGCCGGTCATGCAGGAAGCCGCCCGGATGCTGGAGGCGATGGGGGTGGATTATGAGGCGCGCATCGTCTCGGCGCACCGGACGCCGGACCGGCTGACGGACTATGCGAAGACAGCCAAAGAGCGCGGGATCAAGGTGATTATCGCCGGCGCCGGCGGGGCGGCTCATCTGCCTGGCATGACGGCCGCGATGACCCCCCTGCCCGTACTGGGCGTTCCGGTGCAATCGAAAGCCCTGTCCGGCCTCGACAGCCTGTTGTCGATTGTCCAGATGCCGAAAGGCGTGCCGGTTGGCACGCTGGCCATCGGCGAAGCGGGCGCGGCCAATGCCGGCCTGCTGGCCGCTTCGATCATCGCGCTCGAAGACGCGGGCGTCGCCGCGAAGCTCGACGCCTTCCGCGCGGCCCAGACCGAAAGCGTGAAAGAGGTTCCGGAGGGATGACGCCGCTAAGGCCCGGCGCCACGATCGGGATTCTCGGTGGCGGCCAGCTCGGCCGGATGCTGGCCTGCGCGGGCGCGCAGCTCGGTTTCGACATGCTGATCTATTCGCCGGAGGAAAACTCGCCCGCCGGACGGGTCGCGGCCGGCACATGGTGCGCGGCTTGGGACAATGGCGAAGCGCTGGCCGAGTTTGCCGAAGCCTGCGATGTGGTGACGCTGGAGTTCGAGAACGTCCCGGTGCTGACGATTGACACGGTGGAAGCCGCCGGAACGCCGGTGCGCCCGCGTTCGGCGTCCCTGAAGATCTCGCAGGACCGGTACACCGAGAAGACCTTCCTGAACGAACAGGGCATCACCACCGCACCGTTCGAGCCGGTCGACGGACCGGGCGACATCACCGCCGCGCTGGCGACGCTCGGCGGAAAGGGCGTGCTGAAGACGCGCCGCGAAGGTTATGACGGCAAGGGACAGGCCTGGATCCGGTCTGCCGAGGAAGCGGAAACGGCCTGGGACCGGATCGGCGGCGCGCCGGCCATCCTGGAAGCCGCCATTGCCTTCCAGTGCGAAATTTCGGTCATCGTCGCGCGCGGGCCGGATGGCGACACGCGCACCTGGGCGCCGCCGCGCAACCTGCACAAGGACGGCATCCTTGCGGTATCCTCCGTGCCCTCGGGCCTGCCGAAAGCGATCGAGGAGGAAGCGCGCGCCAAGGCGATGAAACTCGCCGAAGCGCTCGATCATGTCGGCGTGCTGGCGCTGGAATTCTTCGTGCTGCAGGATGGCACGCTGCTGGCCAACGAGTTTGCCCCGCGCGTGCACAATTCCGGCCACTGGACGCCCGAAGCGAGTCAGACCGGGCAATTCGAACAACATATCCGCGCTGTCGCCGGCTGGCCGCTGGGCGATACGCACCGGCTGCACGATGCGGAGATGATCAACCTGATCGGCGAAGCGGGGCTTGTCAGCCCGGCGAGTCTGGGGCCCCATGACACACTGACCCTCTACGGCAAGCACGAAGCCCGCCCGGGGCGGAAGATGGGCCACATCACCCGCCGCCTCGGCCCGCGAAAGGACTGAACCCATGCGCCTTCCCGTCTCCACCTGGCCGGACATCGAACGCTGGCTGAAGAAATCGAAAACCATCGTGGTGCCCATCGGCTCGATGGAACAGCACGGACCGAACGGTTTCATCGGCACGGATGCGCTGTGCCCGGAGATCATTGCCAACCATGCCGAAAGCCTTGCGCCGGACGACCTGCTGATCGGGCCGACCTTCAATGTCGGCTGCGCGCAGCACCATCTCGGCTTTCCCGGCACGATCACACTGCGCCCGTCAACCATGATCGCCGCGATGGCGGACTGGACCGAGAGCCTGATGCGTCACGGGTTCGAGCGGATCTACTGGTTCAACGGTCATGGCGGCAACATCTCGACCATCGAGGCCGCCTTCGCCGAGATCCACGCCCGGCGCAGCTTTGATCCGCGCGGCGCCGACAACCGGCCCGGCCTCAGCCTGAAGCGGCGCGACGGGTGGGACTTCAAGGAGGTGATGGGGCTCTGCAACCAGCTTTATCCGGTTGGCCATGGCAGCCACGCGACCGCGTCGGAGGTCTCGGTCACCTACTGGGCCTATCCGGACCGCGAACGCCAGCACACCGAGATGAGCCCGAAGATCGCCCCGACCGGCACGATCAGCGACGCGGTAAGCTATCGTCGCGACTTCCCCGATGGCCGCATCGGCTCGGACCCGACCCAGTCCAACGCGGCCGACGGCGAGAAGATCGTCGCAGCGGCTGCCAAGTGCCTGATCGAGGACGTGGCGCGGTTTGGTGCCTGAATTCTGCGCAATCTTCGCAGGCCTGCTCTGGAAGCGTTAAGCCAAGCGGTCTATCCACGAAGGCCAGAAGGTGAGGCAACCAAGGCAGTATGCTTGAGGTCAAGGCACTCGAAAAATCCTACGGCCCGAAACAGGCCGTGCGCGGTGTGTCGTTTACCGTGGAAAAGGGCACCGTTGTCGGCTTCCTCGGCCCGAACGGCGCGGGCAAATCCACGACGATGCGGATGATAGCCGGAGTGCTGGAGCCGGATGCCGGCGACGCATTGATTGACGGCAAGTCCATCATCTCGGACCGGCGCGCGGCGCAGGCGGCGCTTGGCTACCTGCCGGAAGGCGCGCCCCTCTACGAAGACATGACGCCGCCGGAATTCCTGCGCTTCCTCGCCGAGGCGCGGTCCCTGCCCCGGGCCGGACGGCGCGACGCCATCGACCGGGCGATTGCCGACGCGCGAATCTCGACCGTCAGCCATCAACGGATCGGGGATCTCTCCAAGGGCTACCGCCGCCGGGTGGGCCTGGCAGGCGCAATCCTGCACGATCCGCCCGTTCTGGTTCTGGATGAACCGACGGACGGTCTGGACCCGAACCAGAAACGTGCCGTGCGCGCGCTGATCGCCCGGATGGCGCCGACCAAGGCGATCATCATCTCGACCCATACGCTGACCGAAGTGCCGGCCATGTGCCACCGCGCGGTGCTGATCGACCGGGGACGGATCATCGCGGACGACACGCCGGCCGGTATTGCGCGCCGCTCCGAGGACGGCACGCTGGAATCAGCCTTCACACGCCTCACCGACCAGGTGGAGGACGAGACGCAATGAACGGCTTCCTGACCCGTCAGATGAGCGGCTTCAGCGCGACCTACCGGCGCGAGCTGGGCGCCTATTTCGCAACGCCGATGGCGTATGTGTTCCTCGCCGTGTTCCTCCTCGCGCTCGGTATGTTCACCTGGGAGGCGGGCCGTTTCTTCGATACGGGCGTGGCCGACCTGCAGCCCTTCTTCATGTGGCACCCCTGGCTTTACATGATCTTCCTGCCAGCACTGGCCATGCGGCTGTGGGCGGATGAAGCCGCGAGCGGCACCGACGAGCTGCTGCTGTCCTTGCCGGTCGGCATTCCGGGGCTGGTGCTGGGCAAGCTGCTGGCCGCCTGGACGGTTGCGGCAGCCGGCCTTGTGCTGACCGCCCCGATGTGGGTGTCGGTCAACTTCCTCGGCCCGGCGGACAATACGGCAATTGCCCTCACCTATTTCATCAGCCTGCTGATGGCGGGCGCCTATCTGTCCATCGGCGCGGCGGTTTCCGCGCTGACCGGCAGCCAGGTCGCCGCTTTCGTGATCAGCGTGGTGATCGCCTTCGTGTTTACCGCCGCCGGCTGGCCGCTGGTCCTCTCCACGGTGCAGGCCCTGTTTGGAACCGGCTTTGCGGACCTTATCGCCCGCTTCTCCTTCATCACCCAGTTCGAAGGCGCGCAGCGCGGCGTGCTGGAACTGCGCGCCGTCGCCTATTTCCTCGGCTTCACGGCGACCTTCGCCTATCTCAACTGCCTCTGGGCCTCGCGCCAGAGACTGGGCTGAGGGCGCCGGCATGAACGCGCAGCGCTACCTCTTCATCTCCACCCTGCTGGCCGGCGTGATCCTGCTGGCGGGAAACATCGCAGCGCAGCGTCTGCTGGCCGGGGCCCGCATCGATTTTACCGAAGGCGGCCTCTACACACTGTCGCACGCAACCCGCACGACGCTGGAAGACATCAGTGAACCGGTGGACCTGACGCTCGTCTATGCGCGCAAGGTGGGCCAGGCCTATCCGGCCGTGCAGGCCCATGCGGCACGCGTGCGTGAATTGCTGGCGAGCTATCAGGCGGCATCGGGCGGACGCGTGCGGGCGCACGAGATCGACCCTTCTCCCTTTTCCGAAGCCGAGGATACGGCGCTCGCGGCCGGCATTCCGGCAGTGCAGACGGGTGGCAACGACCCACTCTATTTCGGCATCATCGGGCGCAACACGATCGACGATACGCGCATCCTGCCCTTTCTCGCTCCGGAACAGGAACTGACGCTCGAATATGACCTGACCCGGATGATCTCGCGCCTGAACCACCCGGAACCGCCGCGAATCGGCGTCCTCTCCTCCTTGCCCGGCATGAATGCGCCGGACCCGGAAGGCGGCTATGTCCTGCTGCAGGACATTGCGCGCAGTTTCGAGATCGATCCGGTGCCGGAGGATTTTGCCGCGCTGCCACCGGATATCGACGTGCTGCTGGTGGCGCATCCGCCACCGCTGTCGAGCCGTCAGGAATGGCTGATCGACCAATACCTGCTGCGTGGTGGGCGGGCGGTCTTCCTCGTGGACCCCGCCGCCAAGACCGCCGTGACCGGCGATGTGTTCGGCACCAGCAACGAGCTCGCCCGGTCCAGCCTGGGCCGCCTTGGCCGCGCC
>JBGSKU010000368.1:0-19971 GCA_041741055.1 Hyphomonas sp. | reverse complement strand
GCTGAACGACGTCGACCCGCAGGCCTGGCTCACCAACGTCCTGTCACGGATCGCCGACCATCCGATCACCCGCGTCGCAGAACTCGCTCCCTGGAAGTTCGGGAACTGATCTCGTCAATGGCGGTCAGGCCGGACGCTTACGTCCGGTCTTCCCCGCAGCCGGGACGAATTGGAGTCGGAGAGCGCTTCAGGGCTGCGCAAAAAAATGGCCCGCGCGAGCGGGCCATTCCGGTTCCAAGCTTGCAGGCTTGATCAACCCTCGCGAAGCCGATCGATCGGAACGTTCAGCTTGCGGGCATATTCAGGGCCGCCGCCATTCGGCATCCAGTACACATCGGCCGAGGTGCCACAGACGGTCACGTCCTCGCGGACACGATAGACGCCGTAAGTCGCCGGCAGATCGGCTGTTGGCGCATCGCCGTCGATGATCTCGTTCGGTGTGATGATGCCGTCGCGGTTGAAATCCATGACGACGCGGATGAAACCGTCGCCGCCGCTGGTCGGCTGTCCGGCGATACCGACCGGGTTGCCGAGCTCATCCATCGGTGCGTGGACGAAACCGCGAACTTCGAGACGTCCGCCTTCGGTGCAGCGAATACGCAGGGAGGAGATCTCTGCGTCGCCCGGTGTCGCAACAAGATCCGGACGGTTTTCGCCGAGTTCGAACGCCCAGTAGACGATGGCTTGCTCAAGGGCACCGCCGACATCGATCTTGTCGTCCGAGAAGTAGCCTTCGCCGCCAAACGTCGTCGGCGCATCAACGGTCCCGACCAGGGATGCCTTGCGCGCGTCGATCTGGAAAAGGCCGGCGTCCGTCAGCGGACCGGCCGTGATGCGGGGGTCCTTGTTGGGCACGAAGGCCGGACCGTTGTTGCCGCGGATGTAGTCGCCCGGCGCATCGCAGTTCATTTCCGAACACGAGCTGTCCGTGATAACGCCCAGCATGACGTTTTCAGCGACGTCAGAGAAGACCTCCGATGCCACCAGGGTGCCGGTTGCCGTGTCGAACTCGCCGGTAACGATGACCGTGCCGCCAAGGAGACCCGGACGGCGCCGGCCGTCCATGGTCGAACCGCGCATCCACTGCGTGACCGTCATGGTGCGAAGCGGATTGTTCGGGTTGGCTGTGGTGGTGCGCTCGCCAGTGGGCGAGACGAAGGCCGTATTTTCGTTGACTTGGATCGGTGCGTTCATCACCAACAGCTCGCCCGACGTTGATGTCGATGCGGTGTAGGACGAAAGCGGGCCTTCGATTTCAACCGGAACCAAAACGCCTTGCGCTTCGGCTGTGGCGTAAACGCCTGCGAGAGCTGCAGCGCCAGCCGCAGACATCATGATTTTCCTGAACATAGCGTCCCCTAATTTCCTTTTGAACCCAGACTGAACTTGCGGCCCACCTGTTTGTCCCTCGGCGGTCCGAACGTTAATACAGCCTGAATACTGGTTCAGGTGCAAGTAAATTCGTCATTGGAGCGATTTTAATCAGTAGATCCGCGTAGAAAGCCACATCGCGGTAGGCTGCAACATCCACACGATGAAGCCGCCCAGCGCGATCCATGGACCGAATGCGATCGCTGACGTGGCGCTGAGCGGCGTCGATTTGCGCACGGATCCGGCCAGCGCCGCTGCAATTCCCGCGAGCGACGCGATCAGGAGAACGGGAGCGATTCCCGGCGCGCCGACCCACATGCCGAGCGCGCCCAGCAGCTTCGCGTCGCCGCGCCCAAGACCGTCGCGGCCGCGCAGGCGCCGGTACAGGACTTCGACCAGCCAAAGCAAACCGAAACCGATCACCGCGCCCGCGAGGTGGACGGGCCACTCTGCCGGGCGAGTCAATGCAACCATTGCGGCGCCGAGCAGCAGAACGGCGGCATTCAATGGATCGGGAAGCAGATAGGTGCACAGGTCGATGGCGGCGAGCGCCAGCAACAACCAGCCGAGCAGCACCGTGAATACAAGCGTGCCAGGCGGCGCCCAGATCACCCCGGCAAAAGCGAGACCGCAGCCGGCGAGCTCAGTGAGGGGCGCAGACCATCCGATGGCGGCGTGACAGGATCGGCACCGGCCCCGCATCGTGGCCCAGCTGAGCACTGGCACCAGTTCGTACCAGGCGAGCGGCCGGTCACACGTCCTGCAACGCGAGCGGCCGGCGATCCACGATTCCTCACGCGCGAACCGGTCGGCCGCCGCGTCGATCGCGGAGCCCATCAGCAGACCGGCAATAACGAGGAAAAGCTCGAAGGTCGTCATTTCCGTCCGCTCCGGTTGCCGCGCATCGCTTGGCGTGGCGCGAAAAATGCGTATCCTTCGGATGGGTGGGACAAGGACAACCTCAAATGCAACCGAACGCTCGGATTCGCCGCACTCAGGCTGGCTTCAGCCTTATGGAACTGCTGGTGGCGCTTGTCATCCTGGCGCTCGTGATGGGCATCGTCGCGCCGCGCGTGATCGGATATCTCAGCCGTGCCAAGTCGCAGACCGCAGAAGCGCAGGTGAAGAACATCCAGGGCGCGCTGGATCTGTTCCTGATCGATGTAGGCCGTTATCCGACCGAGAGCGAGGGGCTGAAGGCCCTGATCGAAGCGCCGGCCGGCGGTGCAGGCTGGGCGGGGCCCTATCTCGACGATTCGGAAGAGGTTCCGCTGGATCCTTGGGGCAATCCCTATCTTTATACGTCTACGGAAGATGGCCTTCGCGTGCGCGTCTTCTCTCTGGGACGTGATGGCGCCGACGGTGGCACGGGCGAAGACGCCGATATCGGCCGCCCTGGGAAGGCTCAGTAACACGGGCCGGGTTCGGGCAGGCTGGCACCTGCGGCAAGCACCGGTTCCGGGCCTGCGGCGCGCTCCTCGATCAGCTTGCGGTTACCGTCAAGCGCTCGCTCCTGCGGACCGAAGGTCATGGCCTGACCCGTAAGGAAGCCGGAGCGCGTCTGCACAATGACTTCCACGATGACGGGTTCGCCGGCGAAGGGCGCCGTTGTGCCATCGCCGCCACCGGCCCAGACGCTCTCTTCCATCAAAGGGGCGGCGCCGGCCCCGAAAACCTGAAGGGCGGCCAGCACCTGGTCGGATGCGAAGAGCGGATTGATCTGCACACTGTGGGAATGTGCGGTGACGTGCGGGAGCGCTGCCGCGACGAGCTCTGGCGGAAGTCCCAGCACTTCGGCGAGTTCGCCTGTGCGCGTGAACGGCCGGTTGGCGGGGCCATGATCCAGGCCGGCGCGCGTATAGTCGGGATATTCTGCGCCGCCTGGCCGGACGGTGGTGTCGCCGTCACGATAGTCTGCGATCCGGGCTGCGAAGCTTGCTGCGTCTGGTCCCCGTGCGCCAAGCGCTACGAACAAGGCCGACAGCATGCTCTCCTGAGCGGCGTTGATGTCGATCAGGGCCGTGATCGGGCGCGCATCGATCAGAAGGCGTCCGGCCTCGACGTCGCATACAATCGGAAATCCGATGGAATTGCCGACCGCCGGCTCAGCCAGCCTGGCGAGCGCAATGCGTTGTCCGCTCTCGATCAGCATCTGGCCTGACACTGCGTCGCGCAGGCGGTTGCCCTCCAGCGCGTCGAGATGGGTATCGCGGGCAATCAGCGCGGCAATCACCGCCATCAGGCCAATGGCCCAGATGACGAGGATGAGCGCGGCGCCCCGGTCCTGCGCCTTGCGCGCACCGGGACGCCGCAAGGTCATGACGCGGAGTCGTCGGCCGGCGCGTCGACGGCGGTGCGGCGGATGAAGGTACTCTCGATCGACTTCATGCGGCGCACGAGATCATCCGTGACTGTCAGCGAAGCATCGGTGGAGCGGACCACGCGCGGCGTGATCATCACGAGCAGTTCGGTGCGCTGGGACTCCGTCGTCGTCGTCGAGAACAGCTTGCCAAGGAACGGCAAGTCGCCCAGCAGCGGCACCTTGGTCTTCGAGTCCGACAGGCGCTCCCGCATCAGGCCGCCGAGGGCCACGCTCTGGCCGTCGCGAACCGACACGGACGTGCTGATGCGGCGCTGCTGGATCGTGGGCGAGTCGATGCCCGAAGACTGTGTTGCAACAACATCGCTGACTTCCTGATCGATCTCGAGGATCACGAGGCCGCTGTCATTCACACGCGGTGTGACGTTGAGGATGATGCCGGTGTCCCGAAGTGAGACAGAGTTGACGATGGGCGCATCGGGGTTGGTCACACTGACCGCCGATTGGGTCACGACGGGCACCTGGTCGCCGACCTGCAGGGTGGCGGTGCGGTTGTCGAGCACCATCAGCGAAGGCGCCGAGAGGATTTTGACGTCCGTTATGCCCGCGACAGCGGAGAGGGCGGCGCGGCCGTCCTGACCGGAGAAGAGCACCGAGAAACCGGGGAACTGCGACGCCACAGCGCCGTTGGCAGCATCACTGAATGTCGTGTTGAACTCGCCGCTCTGGAAGAACCAGGTGAGGCCATAGGACAGGCTGTCTGTTAGCGTCACTTCGGCGATCGTCGCTTCCAGGAAGACCTGGTTCGCCATCGCATCGAGATGCGAGATGGCGTTCTCGAGCACACCGAACTGTTCCGGCGTCGCGAGAGCGACAATGGAGTTGTTGGCGTCGTCCGCGATGATCCGTGCCGCCGGGCCTTTGCCGCGCCCTCCATTCAGAGAAACAGCGCCGAGGCTGGCGCCGCCCGTACCCTCGCTATCGTCGCCGGTTGATGCGAAGACCGGTTGATCGCCGGGACGCAGGCCGTAGTCGCCGTCGCTGCCGCCTTCGCTGCCGGAAAGCGCGTCAGTGATGATCGTGGCGACTTCCGTCGCCGCGCGATTCTGGATCGGGATGACATAAAGCTTCTGGCCGCCCTGGCCGCCGGAGCGGTCAAGCCGCGAGATCCAAGCCTTGCCTTCGCTGATGTACTCTGCCTGCGGACTGACCACGACCACAGCATTGAGCCGGTCGAGCGGCACAAAGCGAACGACACCGGCAAGCGGGCCGCCCGTGCTTGCGCCCAGCACGGTTTCCAGGTCGGATACGATCTGTGACGGAGAGGAATAGGTGACCGGAACGGACGCGAAGGACATGCCTTTCATCCAGTTCACATCAAACACCGCAATCAGCTTTTCAGCTTCTGCAATCGCTGCAGAATTTCCCCGCAGGATCAGGATGTTGCGGATCGGATCGACTTCAGAAGTCAGCGACTTGTCCGCGCTGCCGCTGAAGATTTCCTTGAGCGAGTCGGCCGACACGTAGCGCGGCGCGACGATTTTCATATTGGCGCCGCCGCCGGCAGAACCTGCCGACTGGCCCGCGCCGACGATCCGGTAAAAGCCGCCGGCATCGATGAGTTCGGCGCCGCGGCTGGCCAGCACGCTTTCGAGCAGGCGAAGCGCGCCGTCCCGGGTCACAGGCCGGCTTGTCTGCAGCGACACGTCGCCATTGAGCTGCGTTTCGATGACATAGTTCTCGCGCAGGATGTCGCCGAGCACCTGTTGGACCGCATCGGCACCGGCACGGCGTTCAGGTTGATGGTAATCGCGCCGCGCTCGCGGCCTGCGCCATCGTTGAGCGAGCCGGTCAGGCGCGAGGCATCGCCGAGCTGTTCAAAGCTGCCCTCGTCGGGCGTCGCCGCTTGATCGGTCACAGGCGCCGTTTCGGGCGCCGCTTCCGTCTGTGCCTCAGGCGCAGGCGGCGGCGTGTAAGGCAGCGCATAAGTCGGCAACGGATTTGACGGCGCCGCCGTCGTTGTCGTGGTGCACGCCGCGAGCGCGACGGACGCCGCACCGCACAGCAACAAGCCGCGAAGGCCCTTTATCACTGGTTTCCTGGTCAACATATTACTCTACCCCCGCATTCTGCTTGTTGAGTGCCCCGTCAGCGTTCCGGATAGAGATGGAGAGTCGTTCTGTACTCTCCCCTTGAAAGGACGACACGGTCCGACCGCACGCTTTCAAGAGTCCATCCGTCAATCGTGTTCCCGCGGCTCACCCACTCCATGTCGCCATCGACATTTCGGCGCAGCGATGCACGGGCCATGCCATTTGCCAGAACTACGCCTTTGAGCTCGAACGGTGCCTCGGTGAGTTCTGCGCCGGGATCGGCGCCTGAGGTCAGTTCGGCCGCAAAAGGTTTGCGGTTCGGGTGAAACAGCGGCTTTTCGGCGGAGATCCGGGTTCGGTCGGATTGCGCCGTCATGGCGGGCATTTCCGGTGGTGACAGCGTCGGGCGCACCACGTCCGGAGTTTCAATCCGGCTCATTGCGCCGGTGGTCAGCAAGGTTAACCCAAGTAAAAGCAGGCCGCAGACGCCCGCCAGGGCGGCGGCGACAAAAGCGGTCGGTCCACGGACGAAGCTCATCTATTTCTCCTCCGGGAGCGCATAGGCAAACACGTCGAGCCGGACCTGCAGGATCGGCGCTTGCGCACTGCCTGCAGTACGGCTGCTGCCGGAAGACAGCTGGAAGTTGGCTTCCCGGATGAACAGGCGCGGGTTCGAATGGTCCAGCGCGAACAGGGTATCGTCCAGCTGGCGCTGGGTCGCCATGGCGATCACGCGTACGCTGGCTTCGCGCAGGTCGCCGGCGCGCTTCGCCTCGAGCGGCTGTACGCTCTTCAGGTCGGCGCCGGCATCCGCAAGAATGCGGCGGACGATGGCCTGGACGCTTGCTGCGGCCTGGGCGTCGGTCGACGGGGGCAGGGCGAGCGTCGTAGCTCGAAGGCTGGCGACTCGGTCGTTCGAGGCCCCTTCCATGATCTCGGCGGAGGCGGCAATGCCACGCCACTTTGCGAGATCGGCTTCGCCTTTGCGGATTTCTTCGCGTTTCTCTGTGATCGTGTCGGCCAGCGGCATCGCGATCGCAACACCCGTGAGCGCAACGGTTGCGACCAGCAGTGCGCC
Organism: Hyphomonas sp.; assembly: GCA_041741055.1. Taxonomy (GTDB): domain Bacteria; phylum Pseudomonadota; class Alphaproteobacteria; order Caulobacterales; family Hyphomonadaceae; genus Hyphomonas. Next base: position 13,109 of record JBGSKU010000368.1, on the reverse strand, counting down.
GGCAATCAGGGTCTGGCGTTGGCGGGGGAGGCTGTAGAGATTCATCCGTTGTCCTCCGTTTCGAAGGCTGGCGCCGTCACGACATCGCTCTCCAGCAGCAGCTCGATGCGGAAGCGATCCGCCTGCAGCCGGTCATCGCGCATCATGGAAGAGACGACCCGGGCGCCTGTGACGCCCGGAATGGATTCAAGATTCGAGATCAATCCGTCCGACGATCTCGACAAGCCGACCAGCGAGATCTGCTTGCCATCATAAGCGAGCGCCTCCAGCCAGGAATCTTCGGGAAGGGCTGCGGCGATCTTGTCGAGCAGCGTGGTAAACCGTACCGGGCTCGCCGTGCGCTGTTCGATCAGACGGATCGTTTCCACCCGCGCCATCGCCTCGCGTTGCAGCTCGAGCACCGAAGCCGCTTCCGCGCGGGCGGCGTCCGTTTCGCGTTGGAGCGTGCTCAGCTTGCGGTCCATGGACACGAGGCCAAGTGTGCCCGTCAGCGCGGCCAGAACGAGCGCGCCGAGAGCGAGTCCGCGGTTCAACTGTGGAAGGAAGGCATCGCTGCGCGCGCGCTGGCTTTCCGGAAGGAGGTTGAAGCCGATAGGTTTGCCATCCGGTCCGGCGACGTCCACGCCGGCAAGGTCAATACGGTTTGCCGCCGCAAGATCGATCAGTTCGGAAATCACCGTGCGCTTGACCAGCGCCTGCTCCGCAAGAAGTTGGCCGCCTTCTTCCGCGCCCGCGACGATGCGACAATCGTCATGGACTTCGTCGAGTTCGAACGGTGTATCGGCGGCAATCTGGAGACGCATGGCATTGCGCAGGTGCGTTTCGGACGTGGCCGGCAAACGGCGCTGACGCAGGAAGGCCTCATCGGGAGAAAGCAGCGCGAGTACATCTCTGGAGCGAACTTTCGAGCGCGCACTCCCGCTATCGGCGATTGACCCCTCCGGCGTTCCGTCTGCGGAGTAAACGGTGAAGCTGTCGCCATCCCGGCGCACGATCACCCAGTTCCGGTTCGGGACGAAGGCAGCTTTGAGCCAGTCCGGCAGAATGCTGGACAGTGTGGTGCCCCACCAACGGAAAAATTCGCGCGGCGTCATCGCCGAAGCGGCGGGCGCGCGATCGTTGCCGAGGGAATTCCCCTGGTCCATAGGCATGTTTCGGTCCCCAAGCCGCATCCGAACTCCCCCGAGGCCGGACAAGGCTCTGCTCTATAGTTGGTGCAAATCGTCAGGAGTCAATTCACCCCCTTTGCGGTTCGCGGTCTTCTATGATGTTATGCAAATGGCACACCACATGCTTGCCAGGGGAGGCAGGCACCGTGTGCTGAGTTTGTGTGGGGACATCGCAGGCATGAAGACGCAGTCCAAATCGGGCACCGCGCGCGCAATGGACAGCCGCAAGGAAATCTGGCTGTCGCTTGGGCAGGCCTTGGTTTCCAAGCGCCACATCAATGAAGGCAAGCTCGCCCGCGCACTCTCCTCGGTGGAGAAAACGGGAGAGCCGCTTCCCTCTGTCCTTGTGAAACTCGGGCTGTGCTCCGAGGAGGCGGTCGCCACTACGCTTGCCGAAGTGCTGGGCCTGACTTTCGCCAAACAGGCTGGTACGCCGCGCATTCCGGCCGATCTTGCCGGCCTGCGTCCACGTTTCCTCTTGGACGCCAATGTCGTGCCGCTGGCCGTGGAAGCCGGCGAGGTCGTGCTCGCGATGGCCGACCCGCTGGACGACGAAGCGGCCAATGCCGTTGCCTACAAGACCGGCCTGAACGTCCGCCGGGTTGCGGCGACACGGTCCGATATCCGTGCCTGGCTGTCAGCGATTAAGCCGGGCCAGGATGCGGCGGCGGCGGACGAAACGGCTGTGTCAGTTTCGGACACCGACATCGAGCGCCTGATCGATCTGGCACGCGGTGCGCCGGTCATCCGCTGGGTCGAAGACGTCCTGGCGATGGCGGTCGAGGCGCGCGCATCTGACATTCATATCGAGCCCGAGCGGGATCATGTGCGGGTCCGCATGCGGCTCGACGGCGCGATGACGCCCGTGAATCTTCCCGTAGCAGGCACGCCGGAAGCCCTGGTTTCGCGTATCAAGATCCTCGCCAAGCTGAATATTGCCGAACGCCGCCTTCCGCAGGATGGGCGGATCCGAACCGCTGTGCGCGGCCGTGACATTGACCTGCGGGTGGCCACCATGCCGAGCTTGCATGGGGAAACGGTCACGCTGCGCCTGCTCGACCAGACGGCCGCGCATCTGGACCTGCCGGCGCTTGGTCTTTCGGATCATGCGCGCGCGCGGTTGATTGACGCCTTTGCCCGCCCGAACGGCATCACGCTCGTGACGGGACCGACCGGCAGCGGCAAGACCACCACGCTCTACGCAGCCCTGCGGCACCTGATGAGCCCGCAAGTGAAGTTCATGTCGGTGGAAGACCCGGTTGAGTACGAAATTCCGGGCGTTTCGCAGATACAGGTCAAGCCCGAGATCGGAATGACGTTTGCGCGCGCCCTGCGGTCGGTGCTGCGCCATAACCCCAACGTGCTGATGATCGGCGAGATCCGGGATCTCGAGTCTGCTTCGATTGCCGTCGAGGCTGCGCTGACCGGGCATATGGTGCTCTCCACGATCCACACCAACAACGCGCCCGCCACGATCACCCGCCTTCTCGAAATGGGTATCGAGGACTATCTCGTGGCGAGCACAGTCAACGCCATCTCTGCCCAGCGCCTCGTACGGTTGTTGTGCGAAGCCTGCAAACGTCCGGAACCGCCGCCTTTAGCCATGCAGAGCCGTCTGGCCCCCATGATCGGGGAAGGCGTGAGCGCACACTGGTGCGGCGCTACCGGTTGCGAACAGTGCCGGGGGACTGGTTATAAAGGCCGGATGAGTCTCGCCGAAGTGATGCCGATGTCGCCGGCGATCGAAGCGGCGATCCTTGAAAAGGTACCGGAAAGCCGCCTGCGCGCCGTGGCGCGCTCAGAGGGTATGCTGACGCTGTTCGAAGAGGGCGTACGCGCTGCTGCGGCCGGCAAGACGTCACTGACGGAAGTGTTTTCCGTCATCGGTATGGATCTCCCGTAATGGCGCGCTTCCGCTACCGGGCGTATCAGGCGGACGGCCGCGTCGTCAGCGATTTCGTCGTCGCGGGATCCGAAGCCGATGCCGTGCGCGATCTGATGACGCTTGGCCTGACTCCCTTTGAGGTGACGGAGGCCGGATCGGCTTCCGCTGGCAAGTCCGCTTCGGGCGGTGGCAAGCAGTCCCCGCGCGTGCTTGCCGGATTCTGCCGCAATCTCGCGTCCATGCTGGAAGGTGGCCTGCCGCTTGACGAGGCGCTCAAACTTCTGGCTGACGATCCGGAGGACAAGCGGGTGGCGCGCCTCGCTTCGAACCTGCGCGCCAGTGTTCTTTCCGGGCGTTCGCTGGCTGAAGCGATGTCCGAACTGCGCGCGCCGCCAGCCGATTATGTGATCGGCTTGATCCGCGCCGGTGAAGAAGGCGGTTCGACTGTGCCGGTTCTGCATCGGTTGGCGAATTCCATCGACAACGAGTTGCGCCTCGCCGAAGCGGTGCGCGGGGCCCTGATTTATCCTGTGATCCTGTTGCTGACGGCGCTGGTCTCGATCGGAATCATCCTGCTGGTTGTGGCACCCGCGCTGGAGCCCGTTCTGGAATCTGCAGGCAGCAATACGCCTGCGGCGGCGGCCTGGTTGATGGGCGCTTCGCACGGTCTTCGCGACAGCTGGCCTGTGCTGACGATTGGTCCGCTGGCCATCTGGCTGCTCGCCATGAGCTGGTCGCGCACTCCGGCGGGCCGGCGGTCGCTCAGCGCGCTGGTCCTCCAATTGCCGGCCGTCGGGCCGCTCGTGCGCGACATGGAATCGGCACGCTGCCTTTCATCACTTTCGGCCCTTCTGGAGAACGGTGTGAGCCTTGTTCCGGCGATGGAAATTGCCGGGCAGGGCGCGCGCAACCCTCTCGTTCGTCGCTCTATCGACCGCATTACCGGAGAAGTCCGTGTCGGCGTGCGCCTGTCGGATGCGATGATGGAAGATGGGTTCCTTCCGATGGCGGCGGCCCAGCTGGCGGCCGTGGGCGAACGCTCCGGCGACATGGCGACCCAGTTGGCACAGGCCGCGACCATCCTCGAAACCCGAAGCAGCCGGCGCATCGCCACGCTGACAACCCTCGCCGGGCCGGTGATGACGCTGGCGCTCGGCGTCCTGATCGGCGGTATCGTGCTGACCCTTCTCAGTGCGATCATGAGCGTCAATGACCTCGCCCTCTGACCCCCGGCGCTCGGCGGGCTTTTCCCTGCTCGAGTTGATGGTGGCGCTCACCATCCTCGCGCTGGCGATGGGGGTCGTCTCGATCTCGGCGTCCCGCCGCAGCCCGTCTTTCGATATCCAGCGCCTTGCCGGCGAGACAGTGAGCCTTCTGCGGGAGGCGCGGCTGGCCGCGCAGACCAGCGGTAGGCCAGTTGTGGTCACATTTGATCCAGACGCGCGCGAACTTCGCCGCGCAGGTAGTCAGACCGTCGCGATTCCGGATGGTGTGGAGGCCAGTCTGGTATCGTCCGCATCGGCTGGACCGTCCGCAATCGTGTTCTATCCGGACGGCTCATCCTCGGGCGGCGCATTTGCGCTGGATGGCGCTAGCCGCCGCGAGCGAGTGACGGTGGACTGGCTAACCTCACGCATTGAACGGCAGGACGCGCGATGACCCAGCGCGGCTTTACCCTGATGGAAACTCTTGTGGCGCTTGTGATTTTCAGCTTGGCCAGCATGGCCTTGCTGGAGCTCTATTCGCGCTCGGCGCGCGCCAAGGCGGCGCACGATTCCCTGATCGAGCGCACACATCGCGCGCAGAGCCTGCTCGTCGATCTCGATCTGGCGCACCGGTTCGAGCCCGCGCAGCGCGGCACGGATGCTGATGGAACAACGTGGGAAGTCACCATGGTTCCGGTCGGTGCCAAGCTGGTGCGCATCGACATCAATGTGACTGATCGTGCGGGACGCCAGGCGCACCTGCAGACGCTTCGCTTGCCAGCGGAACTCGGAATGGAGGCGTCTCCATGACCCGCGGTCCGCAACGTTCAGCCGGCTTCAGCCTGCTCGAAATGCTGGTCGGGCTCACCCTGCTGGCGCTGATCTCCGTGGCGGTGACGCAATCGGTACGAACAGGCCTCAGGCTTTGGCAGGCGGCCGAGGCCAATGACAGCGAAAGCGAATGGCAGCAGACGGGATGGCTGATCGAGCGCTGGTTGTCGCGCGCGCTTTCCCCGAAATCGTTCGACCTCGACAGTCGGGTCATCTTTGAGGCGAATCCGGATGGCGTGCGTTTCCTTGTCGACGGGCAGGTGGGGCGGAAGCCATCGGGCTACTCGCGTATCGGTTTGATTTCAAAGGAAAATCCGGTTTGCCCGGCGCGGTCGGATTTCGTCCTGACCTGGGAAGATGTGTCCTTCGCCGGCCACTTTGCGCCCGGTGCCAGCGACGAGCGCGTGCTGTTCGAATGTGTCGATGGTCTCGCGTTCGAATACGTCTCGGCTACGCAAAGCGAGCGTGCGTTTGCGGACGGTGACGCGTTCGAAACCTCGGACGAGCTTCCGCGCGTTGTGCGCATCCGGTTCACCTCAGGTGGAAAGGCGCGCACGCTGTCTGCACGGCTTCGATATGCAAGGTGAGCGGCAATTTCCGGTAAATTGACCTCCAGAAACTACTGATCTCGTTGGGCGAATTTCTGCGCGCCGCTCGCGCTATACTTGAATTGCCCCGGGAAATTCTGAATTTTGCCTTAATTTGCTGTGGACGCACGGGCGGCTCTGGCATATATGCAAAGATGTGTTCGGATCGGGACAATCCGTGCACGGTCTTTGTTTATAACGTCATCTTTTTGGGAGGGGGACGTGTTGGGTGGGATTTCTAAGCTAGCCGTCGGGCTGGCTGTTTGCGCAATCAGCGCATTCGCGAGCAATTTTGAAGCTCAGGCACAACTACCGGTATGCGGCAGGACGGTGAAAGCGGAGGTGGTCGCCTTCGACCAGCCGCTGATGTTCAACCGTATCGGTGCGCAAAACGTCAACGGCATGATCTACGCCCTCCGATCGGATGTGGTGGATCAGTCGACGGGCAAGCCCGAGGCGGCCGGCGGCACGCTGACGGCGGGCAATGTTCTCCTTCGCCCCGACAAACGCCCCCGGCCGATCGCGCTGCGTGTGGCTGTCGGCGACTGCCTTGAGGTCAAGTTCACCAACCTGCTCAGCTCGCAGTCGAATCCGCGCAATGCGACGCCGGAAGTCATGACGATCAACGACCAGGTTGCAGAGCGCCGCGCGGGCTTCACGCCCCTCGGTTTGAGCGCGCTTGATTCGGCCGGCGACACCTCGTCCTACGTCGGCAAGAACGCGAACACGCTGGCTGCTCCCGGCCAGACCCGCACCTACCGCTTTTACGCCGACGCTGAAGGCCAGCATCTCGTGCTGTCCCACGCCGTCACGTTCGGCGGCGAAGGTACGGGCGGCAACCTGTCCAACGGCCTCTTCGGCGTGGTTGTGGTCGAGCCGCTCAATGCCAGTTTCCACCGCAGCCAGGTGACCGAAGAGGACATGCGCCTCGCCACGATCGGCACCACGCCTGCGGGCCAGCCAATCATCAACTACGAAGCGCGCTATCCTGATCGCGCGCCTTGGACGACCGAAGGCAAAGCTGGCCGGCCGATTCTCAACATGCTCGACATCCAGGGATCGAGCGTGAATATCGTCTCCAGCGATGTGACCGCCATCATCTCGGGTACCAATCCCGATGGCTCGTTTGCGTCCGAGACCTATCCCCTTGAGTCGCAAGGCAAACGCAACCCTGCGCTCCCGAACCGTCTTGAGCCGTTCCGTGAGTTTGTCGCTATTTTCAACGACGAAACCGTCTCGAAGCAGGCTTTCCCGTTCTGGTATGAAGATCCGGTTTTCTCGCACACGCTTCATGGTGTTGGCGACCACTTCATGATCAACCAGGCTGCGGCCGGCGTTGGCTCTGAAGTCATAGCCAATCGCCTTCGGGTCGGCCCGGCACATGACTGCCTGTCTTGTGCGTATGAAGAGTTCTTCCTCACGTCGTTCGCCATGGGCGACCCGGCGCAGCTCGTCGATATCCCGGCCAATGCGGGTCTCGAATTCTGCACGCCGCAACCCGGCGATCCGTTCTGCGAACGTGAGCCGAGCATCCGCGCAACTTATGTGAAGTATCCCGACGATCCGGCCAACGTTTCGCACTCCTACATCGGGGACTTCGTGAAGTTCCGGAACCTGCATGCAGGTCCGAAGGAACACCACGTGTTCCACCTTCACAATCACCAGTGGCTGTCGAACCCGGATGATGACAACTCGAACTATCTCGATGCCCAGGGCATCGGTCCGGGTGGTAACTATACCTACGAAATCGCGTTCGGCGGTTCGGGCAACCGGAACAAGTCGGCCGGCGACGCCATCTATCACTGCCACTACTATCCGCACTTTGCACAAGGCATGTGGGCCCTGTGGCGCAGCCACGACACGTTCGAGCCGGGCACCCGCCTCGATGTTTCCGTCGGCGCTGACGGCTTCCACAACAACCCGTTTGCACTCGAAAGCGGCAAGCCCGCGCCTGGTGCGCGCGCCTATCCGGACGGTGAAATCCTCGCCGGCGCCCCGATCCCGGCTCTCGTTCCGCTGCCGGGCAAGGCGCTCGCGCCGATGCCGGGCCGTGTCTATGTGGCGGCCGTCGACAAGAACGATGACGGCCAGCCGGAATCCAGCCAGGCGGTCATCGACCGCGCAGACACGGATCCGTCGCTGATCGACGTGCGTCCGGTCCTGGCTTCGCTGAACCCGGCGGACCCCGACAACCAGCTGAACCCGACGGGTCTCAAGAACCCCGGCTATCCATTCTGGATCGGTGGCATGGAAGGCGCGATCGGACAGCGCGCACCGTCACCGCCGCTCGACATGGCGCCCAACCCGAGCGATCCGACGACGGGTGGCTGGGATGGCGGCCTGCCGCGTCACTTCCTCGATGGTTATGCTGTCGGCGGTGTGACGGAAGAGCACCAGACCCGGTTCTCATTCGAGAAACACCTTGAAAAGGCCAAGGCCCGCTTCATCAGCGAGTATGGAAACGATGTCGAACGGGCGGCCATGTCGTTCCACGCTACGCGTTTCCATCCGACGTTCCGCCAGCTTCTGGACGGATCGATCCAGGCGGCTTCGTTCCGTTCGAACGGACAATTGCCGCATCCGGGCTCGCCATTCTTCGAGCCTTGCATTGACGATGAAGGAGATCTGTTCACCACCGGAACGGTCGGCCAGTTCTTCTCGGGCACGGCGGGCGGCGTGGCGAACACGTTCACAGCAGCCTTCGGTGCCGACAATCCGCGCGTCTACAAAGCTTCGAACATCCAGCTCGATGTGGTCTTCAACAAGCTCGGAGATCACTTCCCGCAACAGCGCATTATCACGCTGTGGGAAGACGTTGCGCCGACGCTCGCCAAGACGCGTCCGCCGGAGCCGTTCGTGTTCCGTCTGAACTCGTATGATTGCGCCATGTACTACCAGACGAACCTGATCCCAGAGTTCTACATGGTGGACGATTACCAGGTGACGACTCCGACCGACATCATCGGACAGCACATCCACCTTCCGAAATGGGATCTCGTCGCGGCCGATGGTTCGGCCAACGGCTGGAACTATGAGGATGGTGTTCTCGGGGCTGAAAGCGTCCGCAACCGGATCGAAGCGATCAACCGCTACACGCTGGAAGAAGGCACGGGCGAGCAATTGCTGACGCCGCTGGCACACCCCTTCTTCGGGGCTGGCCCGAACGGCAAATACCTCGGCGCCCGCACGATGATGCAGCGTTGGTTCGTGGACCCGCTCCACAACCTGAACGGACGCGACCGCGGCCTCGGCGTGACCTTCACGCACGACCACTTCGGCCCGTCGACGCACCAGCAAGTGGGTCTGTACGCCACGCTTCTGGTCAACCCGGCGGGGTCAACCTGGAAGCATAACGAAACCGGTGTGCCGCTCTATACCCGCGCCGACGGCGGCCCGACATCCTGGCAGGCCATAATCCTGGCGGGCGATATTGACGGCGACGGCGACGACGACTCCTTCCGCGAGTTCTATCTCGAGGCCCAGGACTTCGCGCACGCCTACAACAAGGATGCCTGGACCGGCGTAAACGCGAACGGCGATCCGGCTCCGCCCACGAACGATTCGTTCCGCTATGCTTTGAACCCCTCGGTCCGCAAGGCCAAGGCGTTCCCGGACGCAGTCATCCTGTCGTCCGTGTGCCCCGGTGGACTGCCGCGTCCCTGTCCGGAAGCCATTTCGGCTGCTGATATCGGTACGTTCGTGATCAACTATCGTAACGAGCCGGTGGGATACCGCGTCTACGATCCCGACAAGATTGGTCCGGATGGCAAGCCCGGCATGCAGGCCGATGGCCTGGCAGGCGACCTCGCCTATGCCTTCCAGACGCGGACGGATCGCAAGATCCCGCAGCTCAACACCAAGCTTGGCTCGACGCCCTATCCGGCAATGACGAAAGATGTGCGCGATGGTGACCCCTTCACGCCGATCCTGCGTACCAATGCCGGCGATATCGTCCGTGTGAAGATCCAGGCCGGTGCGCACGAGCACGAGCACGTCTCGTCCATCCATGGAATCAAGTGGCTCAGCGGCGGCGGCGGCTTCGGCACCAGCCCGAACTCGGGTTGGCGGTCCTCGATGCAGGTCGGTCTGTCAGAGAAGGCGTCCTTCGCATCGTCGATGTTCGGTGACATCGACCAGATCACCACGGCGTCCGACTACCTCTACACGTCCGACGCTTCGCACGAAGGGTTCTGGACGGGCAGCTGGGGTGTCATGCGGACCTATGAAACCGCGCGTCCGGATCTGGCAAACCTGCCGAACAACCCGCGCGGTGTTCCGATTTCGATCACCAACCGGAACCAGTTCAACGGAGTCTGTCCTAAGTCGGCGCCAGTCCGCACCTACGACATCACGGCTGTTGCGGTTAACAAGGTCATCAACACGCCCTACAATACGTCGATCATTCCGGCCGATGCCTCTGCATTCATGCACGTGGGTGGATCGCTGGACCCGAACGGCGGCACGCTGCGGTACAATACGCGCGGCACCTTGCTCTCGAATGGCGAGCAGGGACCGCTGCACGACCCGACGGCGCTGGTCTATATTCCGACGTCCGATCTCCGTAAGGATATCGTCACGGATGCAGACCGGGCCCAGTGCGCCAACAGGTATGGCGGTGTGGCAAACCCGATGTGCCCGGCGAAACTGCCGAACAATTACAAGTTCGAGCCGATTTCGCTTCGGGCCATCGCCGGCGAGTGTATTGAAGTGACGTTGCGCAACCGTCTGCCGACCCTCGTGCCGGACCTCGCGGGCTATGTCACGCAACACTACACCGTCATCCGTGATCGCTCCGATCCGGCCGGCTACACCACGTTCAACAACAACCTGATCCGGCCTTCGAGCCATGTCGGCTTCCACACTCAGAAAGTGGAATACGACATCTCGCGCGACGATGGTGTGAACGTGGGCATCAACCCGGTCCAGACGATCGCACCGGGCAGCACGCGGACTTACCGTTTCTATGCCGGCGATCTCGAGCTGGGGCCGCGCGCCTATGGTTCGGGTGAAGGCAAGGGCGGCGGCGCGTCGGGCGGTCTCTATGGCAACAGCTTCGAAATGGTCGCTCGTCCGGTCGAGTATGGTGGCATGCCGATCATGCCGGCGGACCTGATCAAGCAAGGCCAGAAGGGTCTGTTCGGGATGCTGACGGTCCTTCCGGCAGGTTCGACCTTCACGGTTGATGCGGACACGACCGCCCAGGCGACCGTGGTCCTGCCTGGCGGTCAACAGGTCCGCGACTTCTCGATGATCATCCAGAAGGCGATCAACCTGCGCTACCGTGACGGCACGCCGGTCGAGAACATCGCGGGCGAAGGCCCCGGTGTCCCCGAAGACGCGCACGATGCGGGCGCGGCCTCGGTCAACTATGGCACCGAGCCGCTCTGGTTCCGCTTTGGCCTGGCGGCTGGTTCGGATTGGGGCATCGGCGGCGCCGGTCATGTGGATCCGGGCGGTGGCGAGCCTGGTGACGGCACCCTGCCGGCTCCAACCGGTCCGGGCTTCGCGACCCTCACCAATGCCTTCCGCGCGTATTCCAACACGCTGACGGGCGGAAATGATCCGCAGACCCCGGTCTACAAGGCCGCGCCTGGCCAGGAGTTCCGGATGCACGTGTCTGCGCCTGTGGGTTATGCCCGGAGCACGACGCTGACCATTTTGGGTCACAACTGGCGCGAGGAGCCGTTCATCTCCGTGAACAGCCCGTCGGATGTCATGGCGAACACGTGGCGTGCGCGGTATCGCTCGACGGCCGACAACGTCGTCACCGGCACGAGCTGGAACATCCTGACCAAGGCAGGCGGTTCGCAGTCCGCGCCCGGCGACTACCTCTTCCGTGACGTGGCCTCGTTCGGCAACACCAACGGCATCTGGGGTATTGTCAGGGTCGAAGAGCCAGGCGCTACTCCATAAATTCAGGGTTCCGGGTGGGCATGGTTTTTGCTCACCCGGTCCTTGGGATTGTAGACAGTTGGGTACCGGGACATGACGCCAATTTGGAAATCTGACCGGCTTCGCAAATATGCACCTTTCATCGCGCTGGCGGCCGGGGTTCTGGCCATCGGCGCCTTTTTCGTTTTCCGTGGCCCCACCGATACCATTTCGGCACGGTCCATTTCGCGTGAGGGTCTGAAGGTCGATTTCTCGGTGACGTCCGTAGTTTCTCCGGATGAGCCGCTGAAGGCCGGCGACATCGCCCGGGTCAGCCTGAAGTTCACCGACACCAACACCGGCAAGCCGGTAACCGGTCTTCTGCCGGCCGCCTGGATCGACCCGCTTCGCGAAGGCACTCAGTCCGACAAGGAATCCTGCCGCGCGGCAGCGGCGACCTATCTCAGCGGCTATGTCGGCATCCGGCCGATGATCGACCTGAACAGCTATTATATCGTCGTGCTTAACGCTGACCCGACGATCGCGGTCATCGATCCGATCATCGGTGTGCGTGGTATCACCAAATTGCTTACCCAGGTCATCCTTCCGGGACCGCCGGAAGACTGGGCGCGCTCCGCCGACGAAAAGCAGGTCTACGTTGCCATGCCGACCTCCGATGCCGTCAGCTTCGTCGATCTCGACTCGTTCCGGCTGATCAACACCGTGAAGGTGGGTGAACGCCCGACGCGCATCACGGTCCAGCCCGACGGGCGCTATGCGTGGATCGGCACGGTCGGCGCCAAGCCCGGCGTTTCGGTGCTCGACACTGAAAAGCAGGAAGTCAAAGCCCATATCGAGACGGGCAAGGGCCATCATGAACTCATCGTGACTGCCGACAACCGTTATGTGCTTGCCAGCAACCGGGACGACCGCACCGTCAGCATCATCGATGCGCGCAAAATGAAAAAGACGAAGGACGTGCCGATCAAGGGCGTCCCGATCTCTCTGGCTTATTCGCCACTGTCCAAGTCGGCCTATGTGGCCGATGGCGAAACGGGCGAGGTTCTGGTTCTCGATCCCGAAAATGGCAAGCAGCGCGCCACCATTGCGCTCACGCCCGGTCTCGGCCCCATGCGAATGACGCCCGATGGGCGCTTCGGATTCGTGGTCAATCCGTCAGAGGATACAGTCTACGTTTTCGACACTGCCACCAACCAGAAGATTCACGAGATTGAAGTGGAGGGCGAGCCTTTCCAGGTCGTTTTCTCGCGGTCGTTCGGCTACGTACGTTCGCTGGCGAACAACACCGTCTCGATGATCCGCCTTGCGGATATCGGTGGAAGCGAGCAGGTCGCGGTTTCGCAATTCCAGGCCGGTGAACGTCCGCCAAAGGATGCGCCTTATCTTCTGCCTTCGGATCTTTTTGCCCCGGCGGTCACTGAGGCGTCGACCCTCGTGGTCAGCCCGGGCGATGCGAACGTCTTCTACTATATGGAAGGCATGAACGCGCCGATGGGTAGCTTCGGAAACTATGGCCATCGTCCGGTATCCGCCATCGTCG
>JBGSKU010000367.1:0-1785 GCA_041741055.1 Hyphomonas sp. | reverse complement strand
CCGGCCCGCGCGCGGCGGACAGGAGGCGGCCACGGCGCCTGGATCAGGCGCGCTTGATGAGGCGGATGCAGAACAGCAGGATCACGGCGCCGAGCGTCGCGTAGATGATCGAGCCAAGGATGCCCCCGCCAATGCTGAGCCCGATGGCCGGAAAGATCAGCCCGGCCACGAAAGCCCCGATGATGCCGACCACGATGTTGCCGAGAAGGCCGAAGCCGAACCCCTTGACGAGGACCCCGGCGAGCCAACCCGCGACGGCGCCGATGAACAGAAAAATGAGCAAGCTCTCTACAGTCATTTGAAATCTCCCAGTCTGGAGGCGCGGACCGGAACCGGCCCCCGCACATTGCGTTGGGCCTTTAAGCCCCCCTCAAGCAGGCTGAAATGAGGCTATTCGGGGACGATTCGGCCCCGGTACATTGCTGATCGTTCAGAACCCGTAGGCGCGCGTCACCTGCACGATGCGGATATGATAGGCCGAGTACCAGACCTCGCGCCCCATCCGTTGCGCGTCCAGATGTTCGGAATTCTGCTTCCAGGCCTTGAGGTTTTCCTCCGTGTCCCAATAGCAGATCGTGATCTCGGCATTGCCTTCGGCCTGCGCCGACTCGTAACCGAGAAAGCCCGGCTGGTCGTGCGCCAGTGTCACCATTCGCTCGGCCATTCCCTCATAGGCGGCGGTGTCGTTGCCGCTCTGCACGGCTGAAAAGATCACGGCCCAGTAGGGCGGCGCAGGTGTCTTGGCGATCATGGCGATTCCCCTGTGGACAGGCTCCCGATTGTGCCACGACCGGGCCCACACTATCTAGCCCCCCTCCTAGCCGCCCCCGCCGAACTGCCTTAAGGGGAGGCCATCCTTTCCACCCCACCCGGGAGTTATGCCCAATCATGGACAATGTGCTCATCATCGGTGCCGGCGCAGCCGGTTCGGTCGTCGCCAAGAAGTGCGCGATGGACCGTGACACTTTCAAGAAAATCACGCTCGCCTCGCGCCGCCTCTCGAGCTGCGAGAAGGTCGCCAAGGACTGCGTGACGCCGATCGAGATTGCCCAGGTCGATGCCGACAACGTCGCCGAGACGGTCGCCCTCATCAAGAAGGTGAAACCGGACCTCGTGATCAACATGGCCCTGCCCTACCAGGACCTGCCTATCATGGACGCCTGCCTCGAGGCCGGCGTGCACTACATGGACACGGCGAACTACGAGCCGCGCGACGTCGCCAAGTTCGAATACTCCTGGCAGTGGGCCTATCAGGACAAGTTCAAGAAGGCCGGCCTCACCGCCATCCTCGGCTGCGGCTTCGATCCCGGCGTGTCCAACATCTGGTGCGCCTATGCTCAGGAACACCTGTTCGACGAGATCGAATACATCGACATTGTCGACTGCAATGCCGGCGACCATGGCAAGACCTTTGCCACCAACTTCAACCCCGAAATCAACCTGCGCGAAGTCACGCAGGACGGCAAATACTGGAAAGATGGCGAGTGGATCGAAATCCCGGCCCTCAGCATCAAGACGATGGTGGACTATCCGGAAGTCGGACCGCGCAAATCCTACCTCATCTACCATGAGGAAGAGGAAAGCCTTGTGAAGAACATCAAGGGCCTGAAGCAGATCCGCTTCTGGATGACCTTCGGCGACGCCTACATCAAACACCTCGAAGTGTTCAAATCCATCGGCCTGATCAGCCTCGAGCCGATCAAGCACAAGGGGATGGACATCATCCCGATGGAATTCCTGCGCGACCTGCTGCCCCCGCCCTCCTCGCTCGCCGAAGGCTATACC
>JBGSKU010000366.1:0-1620 GCA_041741055.1 Hyphomonas sp. | reverse complement strand
GTCACGTCGCGCGAAGCGGCGGCTAGAGCCGGGAGCGGTCGCGGGTCAGAGGCGGCGGTACCGGTCCCGGCAGCGAATCCGCCACACGCGGCCGCGCCGTCCCTTCGATTTCGTTTGGATTGCGCAGGCCCGGCCCTGTCAGGACCGGTTCGTCCGGCGCCTCCTCCGCCGAGGCGTCTTCCTCCATGCGGCGCTCGGCGCGCAGGGCCATGCGGAACACCTGCACCCCGAGGACCAGCATGGCGAGCCCGGTCACCACCAGTGCCGGCATCATCACCACACCTGGCAGGTGCAGTTCCGACACCAGCGCCCAGACGGTCGTCTCGGAGAAGATGGTTGCGATTTCGATGATGAGAACAGTTGAGATCAGAGCCTTCAGAATGCGGCCCATATGCGTTGTCCTGGAAAGCACCAGCACGCGCTGGCACACTTCGCATTATCTACCTGTTTCCATTTCCCGGCAATGGGCCTCCGCGCAGGAAGCTCGTCGAGTCTGTCCCTCAACTCACAAAATAGGACCGCTATACAAATTCAGCTTCCTCCTCTTTTGGGACGCCGGTATATGTTCCCTTACGGATGAAACAGGAAGCGCTGGCCTTGCAGATCATCTGAACCGTGCCTCGGATTTGGCCTATGGCAGGAACCTTATCCGACTTTTCAGATCACCCCCCATTTCCATGGCCCCGGGACTGGCTTCGGCCAGCCCTTGATCGCGCTGGGCCGCGCACGTCAAAGGAACGCAATTGGTTGTCGACATCTTCATCTGGTTTGTCTTGATCGGCTTCCTCGCCCAGCTGGTCGATGGCACACTGGGCATGGCCTACGGTGTCGTCTCGACCTCCTCGATGATCGCCATGGGCGTCCCGCCCGCAATCGCCAGCGCCAACGTGCACGCAGCGGAAGTATTCACCACGGCGGCATCCGGCATATCCCACGCCGTAGCCGGCAACGTGGACTGGCAGATCTTCTGGCGCCTTGCCTTGTTCGGCTCGGCGGGCGGCGCCGTGGGCGCCGTTCTGGTCAGCCTTGCTGATACAGACATGATCCGGCCCTTCATCGCAGCCTACCTCTTTGCGATGGGCGTCGTCGTGATCTGGAAGGGCCTGCGCCCTGTCGGCAGCCCGCCCAAGATCGGTCGTTTGCGGATGCTGGGCTTCCTTGGCGGTGCGGCAGACGCCATCGGCGGGGGCGGCTGGGGGCCCGTCGTCGCGTCCAATCTGATCGCCCGTGGCGGTCAGCCGAGCAAGATGGTCGGCACAGTCAATCTCGCCGAGTTCTTCGTCACGCTGGCGGTGTCGATCGCGTTCCTCCTCGCGCTTGGCCCGAATTTCGGCAAAGCGGCGGCGGGCCTGCTTTTGGGCGGCGTTGTGGCGGCGCCGATCGCCGCTTTCGCGGCCAGACGTGTGCCGCGCAAAGCCCTGACGATCCTGGTCGGCGCCGCCATCTGTCTGGTCAGCGCCTACAATCTCTATCGCTACCTTCATTGATCCAGAAGTGGTTTGAGATCCGGCGCCACCCAGACGCGTCGCGCTTCAACCGAGAACAGCACATCCTTCGTCCAGTGCGTCAGGATCCAGTCTGACCGGCCGTAGGGCCCGGCCATCATGTCCGCCAGCACCG
>JBGSKU010000365.1:0-5651 GCA_041741055.1 Hyphomonas sp. | reverse complement strand
CGACATCCGGCGCAGCCTCGAACGTGGCGCGGCGCTTGCCGAGCGGCGTACCCGGATCAAATTCGTCCCGGGCCGCCTTCAGGTCCTTCGACACGCGCGACCATTGCTTGCGCGGCGACGCCAGCAGCGCGACGATTTCCTCGCGCTCTTCCTGCAGCTTCTTGTGCTCGCCGCGGATTTCCATTTCCTCCAGCCTGCGCAGCGCGCGCAGGCGGAGGTTGAGGATCGCTTCGGCCTGAACATCGGTCAGCTTGAAACGCTTCATCAGGACGGGCTTGGGCTCGTCCTCGGTCCGGATGATGCGGATCACCTCATCGATATTGAGGAAGGCAATCAGGTAGCCGTCCAGCAGGTGGAGGCGCTTCTCGATCTTGTCGAGGCGGAACTCGGAGCGGCGGACCAGAACCTCGCGGCGATGGTCGAGATAGGCCTGCAGCACGGCCCTCAGGCCCATCACCTGCGGCGCGCCCTTGTGCAGCACGTTCATGTTCAGGCTGAAGCGCGTTTCAAGATCGCAGACCTTGAACAGGCTCTCCATCAGCACATCGGCTTCCACAGTCTTGGCGCGCGGCACCAGAACGAGGCGCACATCCTCTGCGGACTCGTCGCGCACGTCTTCCAGCAGCGGAACCTTCTTGGCTTCCAGAAGTTCTGACAGTTTCTCCAGAAGGCGCGACTTCTGCACCTGATAGGGAATCTCGGTCACGATGATCTGGTAGGTGCCCCGGCCAGTGTCCTCGACATGCCAGCGCGCCCGCATCCGGAAACTGCCGCGGCCCGTCTCATAGGCCTCCAGCATCGCGGCGCGTTCCTCGACGATCACGCCGCCTGTCGGAAAGTCCGGACCCTGAACAAATTCCATCAGCTCTTCGGTCGTCGCCTTCGGCTTCTCGATCAGCAGGCGCGCGGCATCGATCACCTCGGCCACATTGTGCGGCGGGATCGAGGTCGCCATGCCGACCGCGATGCCGGTGGCGCCGTTCGCCAGCAGGTTCGGGAAGCCGGCCGGAAGCACGACGGGTTCCTCGTCATTCTCGGCATAGTTGGCGCGGAAATCGACCGCGTTCTCGTCGAGGCCTTCCATCAGCAGCTCGGCGCCGCGCGTCATCCGCGCTTCGGTGTATCGATAGGCGGCCGGGCTGTCGCCGTCGATGTTGCCGAAATTGCCCTGGCCATCGACCAGCGGGTAGCGCACGTTGAAATCCTGCGCGAGGCGCACCAGCGTGTCGTAGATCGAGCTGTCGCCATGCGGGTGATAGTTACCCATCACGTCGCCGACGATCTTGGCGCATTTGCGATAGCCGCCATCGGGGTCCAGCTTCAGCACCCGCATACCGTAGAGGATACGCCGCTGCACTGGCTTCAGGCCATCACGCACATCCGGCAGGGCCCGCGCGGTGATCGTGGAAAGCGCATAGGCGAGATAACGCTTCGACAGCGCCTCGCTCATCGTTTCGTTGATGATCCGCTCCTCAGGCGGGGGCGAGGATCCGCGCTTTACCATTCTGGCCTCTTTGCAGTTTGTGCCACATTCTTGTGCCACCCGCGGCCGAAACTGGGTTCCGACTCACTGGACACGGCAGGTTAACAGAAAGCGGCGTTTGGTTAACAAATGAAAAAGCGCCAGCTGCATTTCAGGTACTTCCAGATGTGGACGGCGCTGCTGCTGCCCTCGGCGGTGCTGGTGGCGCTGCTGATCTGGCAGGCGCCGGATCGCCACAACCCGTTCACGCCCCTCGACCTGGCGGACCGGCCAGGCCTCGCCACGCGCCACAAGCTGACCCATGTCCAGGGCCATCCCGAGGCCTGTTTCAAGGCCCTGGACGATGCCGATGTGCTCTACACCCGCCTCGACGACTCACCGGCCGGCGAGACCTGTGGAAAATACGATGCCCTGACCCTCGACCGGTCGCTGACGCCCTATTCGGCCACCCTGAGCATGACCTGCGCCCAGACCGCGACGCTCTACATGTGGGAGCGCCATGTCGCCCGGCCGGCCGCCATCGAGATCTTCGGCTCACCCATTGTTGAGATCGAGACCTTTGGCAGCTTCTCCTGCCGCAAGATCGCCCGCTCGAACCGCACGTCGGAGCATGCCCGGGCCAATGCCATCGACATTTCCGGCTTCATTCTGGAAAACGGGCGGCGGATCACGGTCGAAGGCCACTGGCACAAGGGCGGGCCGGAAGGCGCATTCCTGAAACGTGTGCGCAACGGCGCCTGCCGCATGTTCTCGGTGACGCTAGGCCCGGACTACAACGCCGACCACGCAGACCATTTCCATTTCGACATGGGACCCGGACGCGCCTGCAAATAACCCCTGGAAACGAAAGAGGACCGGGCAACACGTGCCGCCCGGCCCTCCCGTCCCCGGCGTCAGCCTAGTTGGCCGGCGCCTTGCAGCGGTAACCCTCGCGGGTCACTTCCGCCACATTCCCTTCGCCGCCGCAGATGCGGACGGCAAGTTCGGTATTCTCGGACACTTTCGATGGCTGCGCGGACGAATCCGACACGGCAATGCAGCCCGTCAGCGCCAGTGTCAGCAACGCGCCTGCGGCAAGGGTCATCTGTTTCATGGAGTTCAGCCTTCTTGTGTTGATGTGGATCAACGCCCCGCCGGTAATTTCAGAAAGCCGGCCTGAACGCCCGCTGAATGGCGCGCTCTTGTTTGCCGGCGCGGCCTCGCGCACAGTTCGGGCAACAACAATCAGGAGGACGCCTTGAAACTCATCACATCCATCGGCCCCAACCCGCACGTCGTGCGCATGTTCATGGCTGAGCGCGGCATCACGTTGCCGCTTGAGGACATCGACATCATGAAAGGCGTCAACCGGGAGGCCGGCTACCTGAAGACCAACCCGGCCGGCCAGTCGCCCTGCCTCGTTCTGGACGATGGCTCGGTCATCACCGAAATCACCGCCATCTGCGAGTATCTCGACGAAAAGTTCCCCGGCGACAGCCTGATCGGCAAGACGCCGGAAGCACGCGCCCAGACCCGCCGCTGGGCCCGCTGGGTCGACCTCAATATCATGGAGCCGCTGGCCAATGGCTTCCGCTATTCCGAAGGGCTGCCCATGTTCCAGCCGCGGATGCGCTGCCTTCCCGAAGCCGCCGCCGGCCTCAAGGCCAAGGCTCAGGACGGTGTTGCCTTTCTCGACGCCCAGCTTGCCACCCGCGCCTTCGTGGCAGGTGACACCTTCACCCTCGCCGACATCCTGCTCTTCTGCTTCCTCGCGTTCGGCGGCCAGGTGGGTCAGCCACTGAACCCGGACTTCAAGAATATCGGCCGCTGGTATGCCGGGGTTTCTGAACGCGCCAGCGCGAAGGTCTAGGATTTCGTCAGCAGCCGGAGCACCAGTCGAGTTCGCTCCGGCGGCATGCCCCGGTGAACCGCGGCGAACAGGCGGCTCTCGATGAAATGCCCGGTCAGTTTCAGCCCGGCGGCAATGTCGCCGGGCATCAGGGCGGCGTCGCTGCGCAGCAGGAAATCCGGGATGGCCAGCAACCGGTCGATATACTCTTCCGCCTCGGAGCCGCGCACCGCGCGTCCCGTGCGCGGCGAAACATGCGTCAGCCCGTCATTGGCGCCGCTGATCGCGCATTCTTCAAGGTCGAGCCCGAACCCCAGCGCCGACAGCAGCCCCAGCTCCCAGCGCACATAGAGCGCGGGCCAGATGTCCGGATTGCCAAGCTCATCCAGTAGCAGGGTTGTCGCTTCGAACAGGTTCGAGCCGGCGGCATCGCCTTCGTTGAGCCCGGCACGCAGCAACGCCGTGATCGACGCAAGAGCGGAGAGCGCCGCTGCATCGTCCAGCAGGCGCGAGGCCCGTTCGCGCCGCGCCTCGGCCATATCGAAGCGGCCAAGCTGGTCATCGAGCCGGCCGGACCACGAGAGCGCCAGCGTGTTGCCGGCGTCATACTGGCCGCGCCGTTTACGCGAAGCCCCGCCATAGACGAGGCCGGACCGGCGGCCGCGCCCGGCGGTCAGGACATCGAGGATCAGCCCGCCTTCGCCGAAGCGGCGCCCGCCCAGAACGATGCCGTCATCCGACCAGTTCACACATCAAATTCCAATCCGAACCCGGAATAGTTCTCACGCTTTTCCTGCCAGCGCTCATCGACCTTCACGAACAGGAACAGGTGCACCGGGCGTTCCAGCATTTCGGTCAGCTCCACGCGGGCCTGCCGGCCGATCTCCTTGATCAGGCTGCCGCCCTTGCCGAGCACCATGGCCTTGTGGCCCTCGCGCCCGACGATGATGACCTGCTGTACACGGACGGACCCGTCCTTGCGCTCCTCCCAGCTTTCGGTCTCCACCGTCAGCTGGTAGGGCAGCTCCTGATGCAGGCGCAGCATCAGCTTCTCGCGCGTCACCTCGGCCGCCAGGACCCGCATCGGCAGGTCGGCCACCTGGTCGGGTGGATAAAGTGCTTCACTTTCCGGCATGCGCTTCGCGATGGCGGCGGCGAGCTTGTCGACACCGTCACCCTTGTCGGCCGAGATCATGAAGATCTCGTCGTAAACGCCTTCGGCATTCAGCGCTGCCATCACGGGCAGCACCCGGTCATGCGGGAAAAGGTCGATCTTGTTCAGGGCCAGGATTGCCCGCTTGCCGGCATCCTTCAGCTGCTGGACCACCCGGCGGTCATCCTCGATCGAATGGCGCTGCGCGCCCGATGTGTGGCCTTCATGCTCGGCCACCCAGGCCGAGGCATCGATCAGGTGCACCACGGCGTCGGCGTCATCCGCCCCGCCCCAGGCCGCCTTCACCATCGCCCGGTCCAGCCGCCGCGTGGCAACGAAGATGCCCGGCGTGTCGACGATCACCACCTGCGCTGTGCCCACCTGCGCCACGCAGCGAACCGGAAAGCGCGTCGTCTGCACCTTGTGCGTGACGATGGCGACCTTCGCCCCGACAAGCCGGTTGGTGAGCGTCGACTTGCCCGCATTGGGCGCGCCGATGATGGCGCAAAAGCCCGCATGCGTTACGATTTGGTCGCTCATGTATTTCCTCTCAATTGTTCCAGCATCCGCGCGGCAGCCTGTCGTTCGGCATCGCGTTTGGACGCGCCTGTCGCCGCAGCCTGCCCGTGCGGCGCAATGCGGACTTCAACTTCGTAGACCGGCGCATGATCCGGTCCGGACCGGTTCTTCACCACATATTCCGGGAGCGGATAACCCTGCCCCTGCACAAGTTCCTGCAAAAGGGTCTTCGGGTCCTTGGTCTCCGCCGGACCGGTATTGAATTGCGGCGCCCAGCCCTTCTCGACCAGCTTGCGCGCCGCGCCGAGGCCGCCATCCAGATAGACTGCGGCAATCACCGCCTCGCAGGCATCGCCCAGCGTCGATTCGCGCTCGCGCCCGCCCGCAGCGATCTCGTTGTCCGACATCAGGATGAACTGGTTCAGGCCCAGATGCCGGAACGCGTCCGCGCACGCCCCCTTCTTCACGAGCCGGTTGAGACGCGGCGCAAGTTCGCCTTCGGTCTCGTTGCGGCGCCGGTCGATCAGGCGTTCGGCGATCAGCAGGTTGAGCACCCGGTCGCCCAGGAATTCGAGTCGCTGGTTCGCATGCAGCAGGGACTCTGCCGGGCTCACCGCGCTCGGATGCGTCAGTGCACGCACCAGCAGGTCCTTGTCCTTGAACCGGTA
>JBGSKU010000364.1:0-2655 GCA_041741055.1 Hyphomonas sp. | reverse complement strand
GTGCTGGCGACGCAGACGCTGCGCGCCCGGAAGATGCAGAACATGGCGGTCGAGGTGTCGGGTGCGCTGCGCCCCGGCGTGACCGCCAAGGATCTGGCCCTCCATATCATCGCGATCACCGGCACGGCGGGGGGCACCGGCTGCGTGATCGAGTATCGCGGCGCGGCCGTACGCGCCCTGTCGATGGAAGGGCGGATGACACTCTGCAACCTCTCCATCGAAGGCGGCGCCCGCGCCGGTCTCGTGGCGCCGGACGAAAAGACCTTTGCCTATGTGAAAGGCCGTCCCGCTGCGCCGAAGGGCGAGGCCTGGGACGCCGCCGTGCGCTATTGGCAAACGCTGTTCTCGGACGATGACGCCGTGTTCGACCATGTGCTGCACATCAAGGGCGAAGACGTCGAGCCGACGATCACTTGGGGCACCAGCCCGGAGCAGGCGATTGCGCTTTCCGGTGTCATTCCGCGTCCGGAGGATTTTTCCGATCCGGTCAAGGCCGGCGCCTGCGAACGCGCGCTCGCCTATATGGGCCTCGAGGGCGGAAAGCCGATTGCCGGCACACCGGTGCAGCGCGTCTTCATCGGTTCGTGTACCAACAGCCGTATCGAGGACCTGCGGGCGGCCGCCGAAGTCGCCAAGACCGGCAAGGTCGCGCCCGGCGTGCGTGCCATGGTCGTGCCCGGTTCGGGAATCGTGCGCAAACAGGCCGAAGCCGAAGGCCTCGACCAGGTTTTCCTGGCCGCCGGCTTCGAATGGCGCGAACCTGGATGTTCGATGTGCCTTGGCATGAATCCGGACATCCTCGCGCCCGGCGAACGCTGCGCCTCCACGTCCAACCGCAACTTTGAAGGCCGTCAGGGCCGCGGCGGACGCACCCACCTGATGAGCCCCACGCTCGCTGCCCGTGCCGCGATCAATGGCGTGATTGGATAATCAGACTACAGATCAAGGACAAGACCATGACGACGGACCTCTCACCGCGCCAGAACTGGACGCGCGCCGAAATCGCTGCGGTATATGAACTCCCGCTCGACCAGCTGATGGCCCGGGCGCTGGACGTGAAGGCGGCCAACTGGGCCGACGGCGCGGTGCAGAAATCCCAGCTCCTCTCGATCAAGACCGGCGGCTGTCCGGAAGATTGCGGCTATTGCAGCCAGTCCGCCAAGTTTGACACAGGCCTGAAGGCCGAAAAGCTGATGCCGCTGGACGAAGTGGTCGAAACGGCCCGCCGCGCCAAGGCGAACGGGGCAGACCGGTTCTGTATGGGCGCTGCCTGGCGCTCGCTGAAGGACCGTGACCTGCCAAAGGTCGCCGAGATGATCACGGCCGTGAAAGCCGAAGGCCTCGAAACCTGCGTCACGCTTGGCATGCTCGAAGAAGGCCAGGCCGAAGCGCTGAAGGCGGCCGGGCTAGATTATTACAACCACAACCTCGACACCTCGCGTGAGTACTACGGCGAGGTCGTCAGCACACGCACTTATGACGACCGGCTCGAAACTCTCGGCCGGGCCCGCCAGGCCGGCATCAAGCTCTGTTGCGGCGGTATCCTCGGCATGGGCGAGACGCGCGAAGACCGGATCGGCCTGATCCACGAGCTCTCGAAACTGACCCCGCATCCGGAAAGCGTGCCCGTGAACAAACTCGTCCCGATCAAAGGCACGCCGCTCGGGGGCAGCGAGGAAATTGATTCCATCGAGCTCGCCCGCGCGATTGCCACATGCCGCATCGTGTTTCCGAAAAGCTGGGTGCGCCTGTCGGCGGGCCGTGAACAGATGAGCCCGGAGGGTCAGGCGCTCTGCCTTCTGGCCGGGGCGAACTCCATCTTCGTCGGCGACCGGCTTCTGACCACGCCGCTGCCCGGAGCCGACAAGGACGCCCGTCTTCTGGAGTCTGTCGGCGGCGGCTGTTCGAAGGGCTGAGTGCCGGAGGAAGGGTCGCGCAGGCGGGCTTGACCGGTCATCAGTTCCTCTAAACCGGCCCTTCGGTTGTGTTTCCGGGGGCGCGGGCCGATATTCGCCCTTCAAGTTCATCTCTGAAGGGAGACACCCATGATCGGGACCGTGAAACTCGATGGCGGCATTGCGCTCGATGGCCCGCGTGGCCGCGTCTATGGCTCGATCCTCGAAACCATCGGCGCCACCCCGCTGGTGCGGGCGGAGAAGTTCGCGAAGGCCGAAGGTGTCGGCGCGGACCTCCTGTTCAAGCTCGAATTCTTCAATCCGCTGGCCAGCGTCAAGGACCGGATCGCGCTCGCCATGGTGCTCGCGCTGGAAGCCTCGGGCCAGCTGAAGCCGGGCGGCACGCTGATCGAGCCGACTTCGGGCAATACCGGCATCGGCCTCGCCTTCGTCGCCGCCCAGCGCGGCTATCGCCTGATCCTCACCATGCCGGAATCGATGTCGATCGAGCGGCGCAAGATGCTCGCCTTCCTCGGCGCCGAACTGGAACTCACCCCCAAGGAAAAGGGCATGGGCGGCGCCATCGCCAAGGCGAAGGAATTGCTGGACTCGATCCCCGGCTCGGTCATGCCCAGCCAGTTCGACAATCCGGCCAACCCGGCCATCCATGAGAAGACAACCGCCGAGGAAATCTGGGCCGACACGGCCGGCGCCGTTGATGCGATCATCTCGGGCATCGGCACGGGCGGGACGTTCACCG